>NZ_JAJWTS010000003.1:0-26324 GCF_021632165.1 Candidatus Avelusimicrobium fimicolum | reverse complement strand
CCTCAAAAAAGGCGGTTTCAAATCTGGTTCCGGGACTAGGACTCGAACCTAGAATTAATGCTCCAGAGGCATCCGTGTTACCATTACACCATCCCGGATTAACATAAGTATTTTAGCACATTTTGATAAAAGGACGCAATTTTTTCTTATTATCCCACCCGGCTCCTTAATTTGTTATAATAAAAAGAGATTTAGCGCCTATAGCTCAATCGGTTAGAGCAACCGACTCATAATCGGTGGGTTCCAGGTTCAAGTCCTGGTGGGCGCAGTAAAATTTGGCTCTACCGTTCCGGTAGAGCCAAATTTTTGCCCAAGCAAGTAAATGCCCTTGCTTACGAGCAGAACTTGAAAACAGCAACGATATTTTGGGTTTTACGAAGCGAAAGACAAAACCGCGAGCCCGGCACGCAGAAAAATTCCGTTAGGAATTTTACCGGAAAGAAGCCCCCGTAGGTGCAGCATTTAGCAACCGCTACAAAAAAGTTTTTTTGACACAAGGGTTTATTCCAAATGGTGAGGTTGTAATATGGAAAGGACTAACATTGCCTGGCGGTAATCGTTTTTTTCCTCATCCGTCAGTTTGTTATTTGCCGCCAGTTCCTGTGCGGGGGTTTTGCCGTCAGGTCCGGCAATATCCGGGTTAGCCTTGGCACGGAGCAATACCTTTATCACATCAGCCGTATTGTTTTTAGCCGCCAGCAAAAGAGCCGTTTCTCCCGCCTTATCCTGCAAATTAACGTGTGATGTGTTTTTAACAAGTTCCTCTGCCACCGCCACAGATTCATTATATTGCGCCGCGTTCATTAGCGCGGTACGCCCCTCATTATCCGTAATGTACGCATCAGCACCCGCCTCTATTAAATTACGCACGGCTTGCGGGTCTTTGGCGTGGCGCGCCGCATAAAACAGCGCGGTTTGCCCGGCTAAATCACGTTCGTTTACATCATCACTCCGTTTGATTAGGCGCGCGGTTTCCTTGGTTAATTGTTCTTCGTGTTCCAATGCCTGCATTAACTTGGTGGCACCGCGTTCGTCGGTTTCTTCGCCGTGGTACCGGTAATACAACCCTCCGCTGATAAGGGCCCCGATCACTAAAATAAATAAAATGGTATTTCGTTTCATAAATGCCTCCGTTGATTATTGTATCATTATTACGCCTTCCGCAACGGCCCCAATTTGCTAAAATATAAGTAATATCAAATACAGAGGTTTTACAGATGTCAACCGAACATACGCAACAGCATAACAATTCGTTGGACGAAATTATCGCCCGGCGCTATGCGGAAGTAGAAGAAATCCGCCAACTGGGTGTAACCCCTTATCCAAACCATTGTGATAAACAGATTTCTTGCCAACAGGCCAAAGACTCCCCCGAAGGAGCAGAAGCCGTTACCGCCGGCAGACTGATGCAACTGCGCTTAATGGGCAAAGCGGCCTTTGCGCACTTGCGCGATTTTTCGGGCCGTGTGCAACTCTACATTGCCAAAGACAACTTGGGCGACGAACCCTATGCGTTCTTTAAAAAGCATATTGCAGTAGGGGATTTTGTATCCGTAACCGGGCACGTATTCGTTACCAAAACAGGCGAAAAAACCATTAAAGTAACCCAACTTACGCTTCTCTCCAAGGCTATCCGCCCGATGCCGGAAAAATACCACGGCTTGCAAGATACCGAGGTCCGCTTCCGCAAACGCCACTTGGATTTAATCGCCAATGAGGACGTAAAAGAAATTTTCGTAAAACGCGCCAAAATCATTTCGTCTATCCGCAAAACATTAGATGAAAAAGGCTTTTTGGAAGTAGATACCCCGATTTTGAACCCCGATTCCGGCGGTGCGATTGCCCGTCCGTTTGAAACGTATCACAACGCCTTAAAAATGCCGCTCTTTATGCGCATTGCGTTGGAACTGTACCACAAACGCTTAATTATCGGCGGTATGGATAAGATTTACGAAATCGGCCATATGTTCCGCAACGAAGGCATTGACACGACCCATAACCCTGAATTTACTATGATGGAACTTTATCAGGCATATGGGGATGTAAACACAATGGCTGATTTGTTTGACGAAATTTTAGGTAATGCCGCCAAAGCCATTGGCGCGGAGAAAATTCATTTCCGCGGCCATGATGTGGATTTAAGACCGCCCTTTAAACGCCTCTATATCCCGGTGGCTTGGAAGGAAAAATTCGGGCACGATATCCACGACGTGTTAAACGGCCGCCACTTTAACCGGGCAAAATTGGAAGAAGTCGCCCGCGAGCAAGGCGTAAAATTCGGCCCCAACGACAGCGATTCCTCTATTTTTGACGAACTTTTTGAAGGAAAACTGCTGGCTGAATACCACAACCCGGTAATTGCGATGGAATACCCCACCGCAGTAAGCCCGTTCTCCAAAACCAAACCGGGCGACCCGGAACTGGTGGAACGCTTTGAAGTGTTCGTAAACGGACAGGAACTGGGCAATGCATACACCGAGTTAAATGACCCGGCAGACCAATTGCAGCGCTTGAAAGACCAAGCCGCCGCCAAGGCCGAAGCCAAGGGCGAAGATGCAAATAATGCCGATATTTTGGATGCCGATTACATTGAAGCAATGGAAAGCGGTATGCCCCCCACCGGCGGTATGGGTATTGGTATTGACCGTATTATTATGATGTTGACCGGGCAAGACTCTATCCGCGAAATTATCTTGTTCCCCACGCTTAAAAAATTAGACGAAAGCGAGAACGAGAAAAAAGAAGAAGAAAAGAAATAAAGTTGTTTTGATAAAAGCCCCGCACCTTTTTATTGAGTGCGGGGTTTTTATTGTGTTGAAAGCCTTATGTTCCGCCATACAAGCCATACATTTCGCGAGCGTAAATCCGAAACTCCAAACAAAAGCCCTCGCCGCAGCCGCAGAGCAGATTGTCCGTCATCTTTACCCACACTCCGTCACCTCCGCCCCATTTTCCCCAAGGCTCCTTTAAATAAGGTAAAATACAACTATGAAATTTGAACGTTTTATCGCCGTGCGCTACTTAACGCGCCGTCAAGGCCTATTCGCCTTTATTACCACGCTTATCGGGGTGGCCGGTGTCAGCGTGGGGGTGGCCGCCCTTATCACCACTTTATCCGTTATGAACGGCTTTCAAACCGATATTAAAGACAAAGTTATCGGCGCGCAAAGCCATATCCTTATCTTCGGCAAGATGAGCAAAGACACTTATCAAAAGAAAATCGCCGCACTGGAAAAACTTCCGCTGGTGGAAGCCGCCGCACCGCATATTTACGGGCAGGGAATTATTACTTATGCCGGGCAAAGTTTAGGTCTCATTGTCCGCGGGTTGGATCCCCAACAGGAAAAAAAGATAAATAATCTGGCCGATTCGTTAGTGGACGGCGCCTTTACGCCCGACTGGGGAGAAAATGCCCCGCCGCCCTTGGTGTTAGGCACAGAACTGGCCGCCAATTTGGGAGCCGATATCGGCGATGAGGTGGTACTCATTTCTCCGCAATCTATTTCTACTTCGGCGGGGATGTTCCCCAAAATGAAAAAGTTTCGCATTAGCGGGCTTTTGCGTACGGGCTATTATGAGTTTGACAATACGATAGCCTATACCACTTTGAATCACGCCAGCGATTTCTTCGGCCTCAAACAAGGCACTACCGGCCTGGCGGTGCGGCTACACAATCTTAATGATGCCGAAAAAGCCGCCGAGCAAATCCGCCCGGTAGTGGGTTACGGCTACTCCGTCAAAACCTTTGCGCAATTAAATAGTACGCTTTATGCCGCTTTAAAACTGGAAAAAGCAATGATGTTCATTATTTTATTTTTAATTATCGGGGTGGCTTCGCTTAACATTGCAAGCAACCTGATTTTATTGGGAACCGAAAAACTGCGCGATATCGGTATTATGCGGGCCATGGGCGCCAGCCCCAAACTCATCCGCAAAGTTTTTTTGTGGGAAGCAATGGTTATTGCCACCCTGGGTATTACGCTGGGTTTACTATTGGCTTGCTTATTGTGTTGGATTATTGCTACTTTTAATATTGTGGAACTTCCCGGCGACATTTACTATCTCACCAAAGTTCCCGTACGAATGCAGTTGTGGGATATGCTGTCCGTGGTAGGCGGCAGTTATTTAATTTGCTTTGTGGCGGGACTGTACCCGGCGGTAAAGGCTTCACGCGTACACCCCACTGATGCTATACGGTATGGATGATATGATTACACTGGAACATTTAACCAAAATTTACGGACAAGGCGACGAAGAAGACCTCTGTGTATTAGAAGATGTTTCGCTGTCCATTAAACGCGGCAAATTTACCGTTTTGCTCGGCCCCAGCGGTTCGGGCAAAAGCACTCTTTTAAATTTGATTGCTATGCTGGATAAACCAACCTCCGGCAAAATTTTTGTGGACGGGGAGGAAATTACCGCACTTAAAAGCGAAACGGCCCGTTCGGCCCTGCGCCTTCAAAAAATGGGGTTTGTTTTCCAGTTTGACGGCCTTCTTCCTGAATTTTCACTTTTAGAAAATGTGGATATGCCCGCCCTAATGAAAGGGAATCCGGACCGCCAAAAAGCGCAAATTCTCTTGGAAAACTTAGGACTTGGCCCCATTAGCCATAAACTCCCGGCAGACCTGTCCGGCGGTGAAAAACAGCGCGCCAGTATTGCTCGCGCGATTCGCAACGAACCGGCCCTTTTACTGGCGGACGAGCCCACGGGCAATCTGGATGCCGCCCGCAAGGAACAGGTTTTTCAAGATTTCGCCAAAATGAGTAAGGATAAAGGCCTGACTATCTTAATGGTTACGCACGACGTCCGCGCCGCCGACTATGCGGACGAAGTCTATACCTTAACCAACCGGAAACTGGTAAAAACCAAATAGGAGCATTATGGAACTGATTGAAACGCGTACCGGGCTAACGGTGATTTTTATTTTAGCACTCGCGTTATTTTTTCTGCGCCAGTACGCCCATAACCCGTTTAAACAAACACTGCAAAAGGCTTCCCAGGGCGACCCGGAAGCCCAATACCAAATGGGGTTGATGTATTACCAAGGCAAAAAGGTGCCCCAAGATTACAGACAAGCCTTTAATTGGCTGGATACTGCGGCAAAAAACGGCCACACGCGCGCGATGACGGCTTTGGCAGGGTTGTATAATGCCGGACACGGCTGCCCGCAGAATTTCGGCAAAACCTTTCATTGGTATAAAACCGCTGCGGAAGCGGGCGATTTTGAAGGACGCGTCAATTTGGCTATTTGCTATTTGCACGGTATCGGCACACAAAAAGACGAAAAAAAAGGGTTTGAACTGATGAAGGCCGCCGCCGAGGACAAAAGCCCCTTGGCCCAAACCTTAGTAGGCGATTTGTACGAACGGGGAGTAGGGGTAACCAAGGACGACAGCCAAGCCTTGCATTATTATTTAATGGCCGTAGGACAAGGGGAACCCTTGGCGAAAAAGAAACTGGCCGCTATGGAAAAAATTCCCCTAAAACGCGATCCGATGTAATTTTTGTTTAATGCAAAACGGCCCCGCGGCAATAACGCCCGGGGCCGTTTTTTTATAGTAAAACTTACAGGGCTATTTTTAACTTACGCGCCAAGGCACGCAAAATATCCTTGGTTTTGGCCTCAGCCCCAAGGGCTTTTAAGCCAAAAAAGACAAATTCCTGCGCTTTGACCGTATCCGGCTCAAAGCCAAAAATTTCCGCATAGTTTAAAAATTCCACCAATTTAAGTGCACTGGCTTTATCTGCCGGATTGCGCGCAAACGAAAAGGCCAGAAAGGTCAACTTTTCCGTTACCGCATCCCGCACCGGGCCGTGAGAAACGTCCAACCCCAGGGTTTTCACGTCTTCCATTAACTCCTCTACCGCATTTACATTTACGTTAGCGGCGCGAAACTCGGCCTTTAAATCAGCCGACAGCACAAACTCCGCCACGCGCAAAAACGGCTTGGGAATCGGCGCACCGATGAGTTGCAGGCCGCGAACCACCGGGTATTGCCGTTCAAACACCTCGGTAAATTGGGTATCCATTTGTTCGTCCATTTTGCGTAAAACGAGGTCCACCACTTTACGCCGGACATCTTGAAACATAGAAATAAGCGGATAAGTTTTTTCAAACGACTGCCTGATGAAATCGGCGCACTCGTCGTACTTTCCGTCTTTAAACAGCCGTTCCATTTGGGCGAAAACTGCGTTGCGGTCCATTTTGCCCGCTTCGCCTGCCGCACACACGAACGCCGCCGAGCCCCGCTGAAACACAGCAAAGTGCATTTGACGTTCCAACAGCGTCGTGCGGGATTTAAGCGTAATATCCCCATAGGACAGATGTACCCCGGCAGCAGATAAGCGGATAGGCGCGTAATGTAACACGTCGCACTCATAAGCACGTTTGGGATTGGCTGTTTCGTCCGCCAAGGCAGACACTACAAATTCCAACGCAATTTTTTCAATAGGCATTGACTGCGGTTTTACATACCGCTCATAGACTACGCGCCCGTTTTTAAGTTCCTTTAAATTGCTGGGGGCCAGGGCCAATTTATCCATAAAAGCCGGCTCCAAATCTACACCCGTAACCACACGGTTTAGTTCAATCGCGCGCGCGGCATACTGCATAATCTGCACCGTCTCAATACCGCTTATCTCGTCAAAAAACCACCCGCAACTGGTGTACATCAGCATTGCGTTGCGCTGCATTTCAAGCAGCATTAATGCCGTCGGGCGGTCCCTCCACGCTTTTTCCGTGGCATACTTTAAGAAAAAACGGTGCTGGGCATCCAACGAACGGTCCAAAATCAAATCAATATAATCATTTCGCGCCGCCCACGGGTCTTTAAAATACTGAGCGCCCACACCTTCAAAGGTTTTCACCATTTCGTCGCGCGCAAAATCCAACGCCGCACGAAGCGGCCCGCGCCATTTTTGGTGCCAACCGGGCTTCATACCCGAATTACACCCGCAGTCGGCACGCCAACGCTCCACCCCGTGAAAACAACTCCAAGAGGTGTTTTCCACAATTTGCGCTTCATATTGCGGCGGGTACTTTTCCAAAAATTCTCCGTAAACCGTCAGTTCCACACCGGAAGTTTCCTCTACTTTTTTAAGGCAGTAAGCCAAGGCCATTTCGGCGAATTTTTGATGGTGTCCGTACGTTTCACCGTCGGTAGCAATATGCATTAACTGCGCTTCGTCCCCTGCGTTATAGGTGCCTAATAAGCGGGAAGCAAACTTTTCGCCCGAGGATAAAGTATCCGAAAAAGCAATGCCTTGCGATACCGGCCCGTCGTAAAAGAACAACGCAATACTTTTTCCGCTCGGTAAATTGCAGCGGTAAGCCCGCTTGGGATCCACGCGGGAGCCGACTTCCTGCCATTTATTTTCGCCTATCTTGCGCACGCGGGCACATTGTCCGGGAGCCAAAATGACAAATTTCATACCCTCGTCTGCCAGCACTTCCAGTGTCGGCGTATTGCAGGCCGTCTCTGCCAACCAAATGGCTTCGGGTTTTCGTCCAAAACGCTTTTCAAAATCGGCAATTCCCCAACGCACTTGTGTTTGTTTATCGTGCGCGTTGGCAAGAGGCAAAATCATATGGTTATAGACTTGGGCAATCGCGCTGCCGTGCCCGCCAAAGCGTTTACGGCTGATACGGTCGGCCTCTTGCACTGCCTGGTAAACCTGCGGTTCCTCTTTTTCCATCCAAGAGAGCAATGTAGGGCCAAAGTTAAAACTGATGCGGGAATAATTATTGGTTAAATCTATTAAATCTTTATTACCGTCCAGCACGCGCGCCAAGGCATTAGGCGCGTAGCACTCCGCGCAGATACGGCTGTTCCAATCGTGGTACGGAGCGGCGCTGTCCTGAATTTCTATTTCTTCCAGCCACGCATTTTCGCGCGGCGGTTGGTAAAAGTGTCCGTGTATGCAAAGATATTTCATATATATATTTTAGCCAAAATATACATTTTTTGCTCCAACCGACGATAAAAGCCCTTGACTAAGGCGAAAGAAAGGCTATACTATAATTAACCCGTCCTATAACGGGCCACTACAAGAGGGGCTTATGAAAAAAACATTCATACTAGATACCAATGTGCTTCTGCACGACGTAAACTGCCTGCACGCCTTTGAGGATAATGACATTATTATCCCAATGGCGGTGATTGAAGAATTGGACGCTTTTAAAAGTGAGGGCGATACCCGCGGCAAAAATGCGCGTATGGTGTCCCGCACATTAGATGAAATGCGTTCCCACGGACGTTTGAACGAAGGTGTAAAACTGGACAAGGGCGGAATCCTTAAAATTGAGTTGGATAAACCCAACATTTTGCCCCAATCCTTGGCATTTAACAAGGCAGATAACTCTATTTTAAATATTGCCTATACGTTAAGTAAAAAGGAAGGTTCCTACCGCAAGAACGCCGCGCCCGTAATTGTGGTAACCAAAGATATCAATATGCGCTTGAAAGCCGAAGCCCTCGGTTTGGCCTCGCAAGACTATACGTCCGACAAGGTCAACGTGGACGAACTTTATACGGGCGTAGCGGAATTGGAAGTTTCGGCAGAGCAGATTGACGCGTTTTACCGCGACAAAAAACTCCCGGTGGACCCGGCGGTTTATTATCCCAACGAGTTTATTATTTTAAAGTCGTCCGACGGAAGCAAAAAATCCGCTATCGGGCGCGTGGCCAACAGCGGGGAATTTGTACTGCGCCCGCTTTCCACCCAGGAACCGACGGCTTGGGGCATTAAGCCGCTAAACAAAGAACAGCGATTTGCGATGGAACTACTGTTAGATGACAGTTTGGACATTGTAACCCTCGTGGGTACGGCGGGTACAGGGAAAACGCTCATTACCTTGGCTACCGGCTTACAGCGCACAATGGACGAAAACGCCTACCGCCGCTTGGTGGTGTGCCGCTCAATCGTTCCGGTCGGAAAAGATATCGGCTTTTTGCCCGGAACTAAGGAAGAAAAACTGGAAGCGTGGATGGGGGCTATTTACGACAACCTCGCGTTCTTGGCGGACCGCCGCAACCCGGATGAAGGCGAAGAAAAAGCCCATTACCTGCTGGACAGCGGTAAAATTGAAATTGCCTCCGTTACGCATATGCGCGGCCGCTCTCTCCCGGGGCAGTATATGATTGTGGACGACGCACAAAACCTGACTCCGCACGAAATGAAGACGATTTTAACCCGCGCGGGCGAAGGTACAAAAGTTGTGGTTACGGGCGATCCGTATCAAATTGATACGCCATACTTGGATGTGGAATCCAACGGGCTTACCTATTTGGTGGACCGCTTAAAAGGCCAAAAGAGCCACGGACATATTACGTTTACCAAGACGGAACGCAGCCACCTGGCAGATTTGGCTTCCAAATTGCTTTAAGGCTGTCAGCATATAAAAATCCCCCGGCGCAACAACCGGGGGCTTTTTATAGATTTTGCAGAAAGCCCCGGGCTTGATATATAACCCGGGGCATTTTTAAACCAACTTTTTATTAGTGCAGACCGCACTTGCAAACGTGGTCCTTTTGGTAAAGTTCCAAACTTTGCGCTTCTTGCGGGCGGTACTCGGCGGTGCGGCGGAGGAGTTCGTCAAAATCAATGGTTTTAGACGGAAACATAGGTCCTTCCACGCACGCAAAGCGCACTTTTCCCTCCACTGTTACACGGCAGCAGCCGCACATCCCCGTACCGTCCAACATAATGGGGTTGAGGCTGGCGTGCGGATTCATATCTAATTTATCCATTAAACGCGACGTAAATTTCATCATTGGAATCGGCCCAATAATAAAACCGGCATTAATTTTTTCACCCTCGTCGTGCAATTTTTGAATTGCATCCGTAACCATCCCTTTCATACCAAAGGACCCGTCGTCCGTAGTGCTGACTGTTTTATCACACAGCGCACGCATTTCCGGTTCCAATATAAGCAAATCTTTGGTGCGCGCCCCCAATACGGCAATCACGCGGTTGCCTGCCTCTTTAAACGCGCGCGCAATAGGGTACACCTCAGCAATGCCGACTCCCCCGCCTACGACGGCTACGGTACCGTAATTTTTGATTTCTACGGGTGTTCCGAGCGGGCCGGCCACGTTCAAAAATTTATCACCTTGGTTCAAGGAGTTAAACAAACCGGTAGTCTTGCCGATGGCTTGGATAATCACGGTAATAGTTCCCTGTTCTTTATCCCAATCCACGAGCGTAACTGGCACGCGTTCTCCCCCCTCCCGTCCGCGCAAAATGACAAATTGCCCCGCTTGGGCGGCTTTGGCAACCAACGGTTTATAGATGACAAATTTTGCTACCACACTGCTTAAATTTTCCTTTACTAAAATGGTATTTTCCTGCATACTATTTCCCCTCCAAATAGGCATTTATGCGTTTAGCGGCTTCAATACCGTCTTTCATTGCCAGAAGCACCGTGGCTCCGCCGCGGATAATATCGCCCCCGGCATACACGCCCGGCATAGTGGTTTTGCCTTCTTCGTCCAGCACCAACACGCCGCGTTCGGTTGTTTTGAGTTCCGGCGTAGTTTTGGCAATAATCGGGTTCGGCTTTTGCCCGATAGCCACAATAATCGTATCCACAGGCATTACAAACTCCGAGCCGGGAATTTCCACCGGACGGCGGCGGCCTCTGGCATCAGGTTCGCCCAATTGGTTGCGGGTGCATTTCAGCCCGGTTACACGGCCCTTATCGTCTGCCAATACTTCTTTGGGGGTTACCAAATATTCAAATTGAACGCCCTCTTCCTTGGCGTGTTCCACTTCTGCGGCGCGCGCAGGCATTTCCGCCGCGCTTCTGCGGTACGCAATCGTAACGGAGTCCGGCCCCAAACGCATTGCACAGCGGGCCGCATCCATTGCACTGTTTCCGCCGCCCAATACCACAACGTGTTTACCTACCTGGATAGGGGTATCCGTTTCCGGGAATTTAAATGCCTGCATTAAGTTAATGCGGGTTAAAAATTCGTTTGCGCTATATACACCGACGGCATTTTCGCCGGGGATACCTGTCAACGTCGGCAATCCGGCACCGCTGCCCACATACACAGCATCAAAATCTTTTAGTAAATCGGCGATTTTTTCCGTTGCGCCCACCAATACGTCCGTTACAAACTTAACCCCCATAGATTTAACGGTTTCAATTTCGTGGTCAATTACTTCGCGCGGCAAGCGGAAAGACGGAATACCATAGCGCAAAACCCCGCCAAAGGCGTGCAAGGCTTCAAAAACAGTTACGTCGTGTCCCGCGCGGGCCAGTTCGGCCGCCGCCGCAATAGAGGACGGCCCGGAACCGATACAAGCCACTTTTTTGCCCGTCGGCTTGGCCGTTTGCGGTGCTTTTAATAAACCCTCTTTGCGGGCGGTATCGGCGGTATAACGCTCCAACATACCGATATTGACAGAGCCAAACCGCTCCTTTAAAACACAATTTCCCTCACAATGTTTTTCTTGCGGGCAGACACGTCCGCAAATAGCGGGTAAAAGGCTCGTTTCCATAATTTTGCTGGCGGCCTCGCCCACTTTGCCGTCCTTTAACAGAGCGATAAAATCCGGGATTTGCACCCCTACCGGGCAGTTGGCCTGACAGCGGGCATTTTTACAGTGCAAACAGCGGTTTGCCTCGGCTTGGGCTTCTTCTTTGGTAAAAATTTGGGCCACTTCTTCAAAGTTGCGTTTGCGGACTTCGGGGGCCAGTTGTTTCCCGTTTTGACGGGGAGCGGACGGATTTGGCATAGTTACCTCCAACTAATTAAAAATAGGTCTGACAAAAACTAAATTTACGACTATACTATGTATAAGGAATTGAACTTCCTATTAATTGTTGTACAATATATATAACATTATAGCAAAGCAAAAGGAGGGGGACATTATGTGCCATAAATGTGAATGTGCCGGAGCGGGCATTGCCGCTTTTTTATTAGGAGCGCTCGTGGGCGCCGCCGCCGGGGTGCTGTTGGCACCGGCCAAAGGCGAAGTAACCCGCCGCAAACTAAAACGCTGGGCGGATGACACCTACGAAGAACAAAAGGAATATGTGCTGGAACACGCGGGGGAACTGAAAGAAAAAATCAAAGACCGCGCGGAAGATTTCCGTCACAAATTAGCCGACCGTGCCGAAGAAGCGCGCGAAAAACTG
Organism: Candidatus Avelusimicrobium fimicolum; assembly: GCF_021632165.1. NCBI lineage: Bacteria > Pseudomonadati > Elusimicrobiota > Elusimicrobia > Elusimicrobiales > Elusimicrobiaceae > Candidatus Avelusimicrobium > Candidatus Avelusimicrobium fimicolum. The sequence continues at coordinate 14,176 of NZ_JAJWTS010000003.1, read as the reverse complement.
GAAGACGGCAAAAACAAAGTGGTAAAAGAATTTAACCGCCGCAAAGACGAAATTGCCGCCAAGTTCAAAAAAGACGAAGAGTAATTTTGAACCGATAAAATACCCCCACTCCGGAATAACTCCGGAGCGGGGGTTTATTTATTTCAAGTTTTTATTTTTCAAAGGTACTGCGGGCCATATCAAAAGCCTTTTTATAGTCCATCGGTTCCGGCCCCATAAAAACTTTGCTGATGAACATTTCGTGGTTGGAAACCGCGTGGATAATTTCATCCATTAAGAATCCTCTATCCACTTCCCGTTCAATCGCATCAATAACAGAGGAAGCATCTTTGGGAGCCAAAATATCCTCAATGCCACAATGCAACATTTTAATTACGCTTGCATCCTCGTAACGCAGCCGCCCCTTAAACAGCGGAAAACTGACCACGCAACCTTTGTAATTAAGCCGTTTTTTAAGAAGCCCCTTAATCATTTTGTCCGACAGCATTGCTTGGTTATCGTTATCAATATTGGGAAACGTCATATCCGAGGGCATAATGGCATCGGCGCGGCGGAAAATGTGTTTATAAGGCACAAATTCTGCATCTTCCATTTGCGCCAAAGTCTTTAAAACCCCGGACACACCGGGAAAATACTTTACGCAGTTCAATGCGCCGCCATTGGAAAGCCCCGCAATAAAATCTCCCGCCAAATGGGTAACTGCCAGCGGCACATCGGAGAAAGCCGGGGAAGCATACCCCAAGTCCACAACCGGGGCCAACACCCAATCAATTCCTAAACTGCGCGCCATACGCGCCAACAAATTTCCCTTACGGTACGCACCGTCCTGCGGAGAGGGAAAGCGGCTCAAAGAAACATTGGACGGCAAGGACGGGGCATCCGTAATAATTTCGTTTAAATCTTCGTCAATATCAGCGCAAAAAAGCAAATGGTCATACGGGGACACATCACGCATACGACGCGTAAAGTCGTACGCTTCCCGGGCCGTAGCCCCATAAAGGCAAAAACCCCCGACACCGCGGCGGGCCAGTTCTTCGGCTTGCTTCAAATCGCTTTCGCCAAACCAAAATCCGGGAAAAACAATACGAGCAGGTTTCACAAGACTCTCCTAATCAAAGCACAGACGGCACCAGAGCCTCCTCGCTCTGGGAAGGGGCCACTAACGCGCCGTCCGACGGAATCGGGTCCGGCGTAAGTTTTGGGTCCGGCAGCACCTCGGGCTTATGCGGTGTTTTGAGCCACTGGATAAGCGCCGGGCGCAAATATTTATCCAACATTTCGTGCGAGGTTAAATCGTACGCGGTTAAAAAGGTTACTTTTCCTTCTCCCGCACTTAAAAAAGACACATTGCGCAGCACGCTGGCTTCCAAAAACATTTTTTTGTCGGCCGCACCGGCGGCAATCAGTACATCACCTTTATATAACCGCATAGCCGGTATGGAAAGAACATCACGGTTATTGGTAGTCGGACTGATAAGAGCCAAGGCGGAAATATCCGGCCAAAAACTTGCGCTCTTGGACGCGACATTGGCCCCCAAGCCGGTGCCCAACAGCACGGTTTCCGTCGGGGTAATGCCCTTTTTTTGCAAGAACTTCATCGCAGCGTCCACGTCGCGGGTCATTTTATTAAACTGGTTATCCACCCCTTCTCTTGAAAAGGTCTTGGCCTCCCCTTCGCCCGTACTTTGCCCGTGCCCGCGCAAATCCAATGCCAAATAACCGAACCCCTCACGCGCCAGGTCGGTTTTAAAAGAGGAAAAATCTTCTTTCTTTTTATTTAAATCGTGCAACAAAACAACGGTTTTATCCTGCGAAGAAGCAGGACGGTACACGGCGGCAAGCGCCCAACCGTCCTGCGTGGACAAAGAAACCGTTTTTTCTTCCGTCTCCGCCCCTAAAAGCGGAGTGAAAACACACGCCAACATAACAGCCGGCGCGACAGTTTTTAATAAACGGACAAACATTTAGCGGTCCAACACCTCTTCGGGTTTAAACCAAAGCGCAATTTCTTTTTCCGCATCTTCCGGAGAGCCGGAGGCGTGTACGCAGTTTTGCATTACATCACCGATAAAGCGGCCGAAACTGCCGCGAATCGTCCACGGAGCGGCTTTTTCGGGGTTTGTACTGCCGATTTCCTGGCGGACTTTGGCGATCGCATTTTCACCTTGGAAAACGAAAGCGTAAATTTTATGGTTCGGCACATTGTTAAATTCACCCATCATATACTGGATTACTTCTTCCAAGAAGGGTTTGCCTTCCAAATTCTTGTAGTGCGCGCGGGCCAATTCTTCCGTAAGCGAAACTACTTTGGCCCCGGTCATTTGCAGACCGAGGTGGTCAAGGCGGTCCAAAATAAGACCGCTGATGCGTTTTTCAATAGCATCCGGTTTAATTAGAACAAGTGTTCTTTCCATATATCTCATATTCACATTATACCAAGATTAAAAAGCCTGTCAACTTTTTTGCGTGCGCAAATGATTTTGTCCAATACAAGGGCACATTAGGTATAATAGATAATAACGGAGAAAAGATTTATGGTCCAAGACAAACCTATCAAATTCGGCGTTATCGGCGCCGGCAAAATCGGAACTTTCCACACCCGCACCCTTGCCAAAATGAAAGGGGTTACGCTGGTGGGCGTGTGCGACCCGGACGTAATGCGCGCGCAAAAACTCGCGTGGGCGCACAACTGCACCCCATATACCAAGCCGGAAGAACTCGTCGGACAAGTAGATGCGGTAATTGTAGCGGCTCCCACGCAGTTGCACCACCAAATCGGTATGTACTTTTTGGAACACGGCGTGCATACGCTGGTGGAAAAACCGATTGCGGTAACGATGGAAGAAGCGCGTGATTTAATCCAAGCCGCCAAACGCCACAACCTCGTCTTACAGGTGGGGCACGTAGAACGCTTTAACCCGGCGGTGGTGGAAGCCGTAAAATATATCAAAGACCCGCGCTTTATTACCATTACCCGCCAAGGGCCGTACGACGGACGCATGGCCAACATCAGCGTAGTATTGGACCTGATGATTCACGATATTGATTTGCTCTATACTATTGTTCCCAGCGAGGTTGTTCACGTAGATGCCGTAGGACTCAGCGTGTTTTCTCCGCACGAGGATATCGCCAACGTCCGCCTACATTTTGCCAATGGAGCCGTAGCCGACGTAACTGCCAGCCGCGCCAGTTTTGAACGCGCCCGTTTTATGCATCTTTTTCAGCCGGACGGATATGTATCCGTGGACTTTATGAACGCCCGCGTGAAAACATACAGCAAGGACAAACCCGTCATTAATAATATGAACGATTTGACGGTCAATTATCCCAAGGTAGAAAAGCAACTGCCTATTACCGCAGAAATTTTGCACTTTATTGACTGCATCAAAACGGCCCGCACACCTGCCCCCAGCGGCGAGAAGGGAACCAAAGCCCTGGAACTGGCGTTGCAAATTTGCGAAAAAATGAACCGTTTTGATATTCCCAAAACGGGACACCTGCACACCCCCAAACCGTTGCAGGCTATCAGCACGGTTGCCCGCGCCGCACAAGCCGTATTGGACGAAACTTTGGGGCAATTTAAAGGAGACGAAAAATAATGTCCACCATTACCCCCATTTCTAAAAATATTCTCATCGTGGCGGGGGACGTGTCCGGTGATATCCACGCCGCTTCCTTGGTGCGCGCCTTAAAGGCGGCTGACCCCGACGTACGCGTTACGGCTATCGGCGGTAAACAGTTAGCCGCCGCCAGCGATACTTTTATGTATGATTTAGCCAGCCAGGGGGCAAGCGGATTTATTGAGCCGCTTAAAAAAATGCCGCTTTGGATTAAACTGTTAAACCAAATCCGCGATTATATGGAAACGCAAAACCCGGTGGCTCTTATTGTGGTGGACTTTTACGGCTTTAACCACCAAGTATTAGGTATGGCAAAGCACCGCAATATCCCGGCTTACTATTATGTAACGCCGCAGGTGTGGGCCAGCCGCCAGTACCGCGCCAAACAACTGGCAGGCCTGACAAAAAAAATGTTCGTCATTTACCCCTTTGAGCCGGAATTTCACAAACAGTTTGGCGGAAATGCCGTCTTTTTAGGAAATCCGCTCCTGGACTATTTACCGGCCCCGCAGGATAAGAATTTTAATGTAGCCGACCACAAAAACCACGCTTGGAAACTGGGTATGCTGCCGGGCAGCCGTATGGGTGAAATCAAGCGTTTAACACCTGTTTTTTACCAAACCTTTAAGCAAGTATTAAAGGAATTTCCCAACACACAGGCGTATATGTTCTTATTGCCGGATGCGGACGAAAAAGTATTTTTGGATTTAATCGGCGAAAAACCGCACGAGAATTTTCACTTCGTAAAAGACAACCATTACGCCAAACGTGCGGAAATGGACTTTTTGCTGGCCTGTTCCGGCACAGCCACCTTGGAAAACGCTCTTTTGGGTATTCCGATGGTGGTAGCGTACAAACTCTTTTGGCCGACGTACGAAATTGCCAAACGCGTGATTAAAGTGCCGTACATTTCACTTGTCAACCTGCTTGCGCGCCGCGCACTGGTAAAGGAACTTATCCAACAGGACGCCAACGCAAATTCCCTCGCCGCCGAAACAATGGCTATGTTCCAAAATCCGGACAAACTGACCGCCATGCGTGAAGATTTATTAAAACTGCGCGCTTCGTTGGGCGAACCGGGTGTAGCCAAGCGGGCCGCAGCGGAAATTTTAAATGATTTAAAACACGAGTAAACCTATGCAAAACGCTCCCGATTTACCGGCCTTGCTCCGCAAGTTTAAAGAATACAACCCCAATCAGGACACCTCTTTGATTGAAAAGGCCTATCACTTTGCCGAAAAAGCACACGAAAAGCAAAAGCGCGAAAGCGGCGAGCCGTATTTTACGCATTGTTGCCACGTTGCCAATATTCTAATGGATTTTAACCTGGATGCGGACACCATTTGCGCCGGTTTACTTCACGATACGGTAGAAGATACTTCCGTAACCTTGGACGACCTGCGCCGGGAATTTAATCCGGAAATTGCCCATATGGTACAAGGGGTAACGAAAATCAGCGATTTAAAATTTTCCTCCACCGACGAGGAAACCGTAGAAAATTGGCGTAAAATGCTTATCGCCGTGGCCGAAGATGTGCGCGTTATTTTAATCAAACTCGCGGACCGCACCCACAATATGCGTACGCTTGATTTTATGCCGCCGGACCGCCAACAGTTTAAGGCGTACGAAACCATTTCACTCTATGCGCCGCTGGCCCAGCGGTTGGGTATGTTTACTATCAAAACAGATTTGGAGGACTTGTCCTTTAAATACCTCCACCCGCTGGAATATGCAGACATCAAGGCCCAAGTGGAGGCCCGCACCGCCGACCGTCAGGCCGCACTGGAAGCCTTTAAAAAGCAATTAGAACCCGCCCTAAAAGCCGACAATTTGGACTTCCGCATTTTGGCCCGCGCTAAAAACTATTACTCCATTTACCGAAAAATGCAAAAGCACCATTGTACCTTTGCGGAAATACAAGATTCCCTTGGTGTGCGCATTATTACAAAAACGTTGCAGGATTGTTACCGTGCCCTGGGCCTCGTACACAGCGTATTTAAACCGATTGCGGGTACATTTACCGATTATATTGCTACACCAAAAGCCAATATGTACCAAAGTATTCACACCACGGTTTTATCCCCCACCGGCGATATTATTGAACTGCAAATCCGCACCGAGGAAATGCACCGCACCTGCGAATACGGTATCGCGGCGCATTGGCGCTATAAAATGGGCAATGTAAAACCCGACAAAAACTTTGACGAAAAAATTAACTGGATTCGCCGTTGGATTGAGTGGCAGCAGGACTTAACCGCACCGCGTGAATTTTTGGAAGGTTTTAAAACTGACGTAAATTTACAGCAAATCTTTGTGTTTACACCGCGCGCGGACGTAAAATCCTTGCCGGAAGGGTCCACCCCCATTGATTTTGCTTACGCGATTCATACCGACATTGGGGACCATTATGTAGGAGCCAAGGTAAACAACCGTATGGTGCGTATGGACTATGCCTTTAAAACCGGCGACGTGTGCGAAATTATCACGCGCAAAAATGGTGCGCCCAAACGCGATTGGTTGGAATTTGCCAAAACCGCCGGGGCACGCAGCCATATCAAACGCTACCTGCGCAGCAAAGGAGTGGAACTGTGAACGACATAAAAACTTGCCCCCATTGCCATAACAAAGCGGACGAAACAGACAATTACTGCCGCTTTTGCGGACGCAGTTTAAAGCCGGGCCGCGGATTTTTTTACTCCCACTCCGGGATTATTTTACTAGCCCTTGTATTGGGGCCGTTCGCCTTGCCAATGGTGTGGCTGTCCAAAATTATTTCCACTCCCGCCAAATGGATATACACCCTGCTTCTCATACTTTTGGGCGCATATTTAGTGGTGGCATTTTATCACGCATTTTTGTTGATACAAGACGCCACGCAACTAATGCTGAACGGCGGCCTGCCGGCCTTTTAATTTTTCCCTCTCTGGTGTGCCTATATTTTTGTACAATATAGAGTACCCTTTTAATTAAACAAGGAGAAATAAATGACAGACAACGAAGTAAAGCATAACGTTACCAAACACGGTCAACCGAAAGCGCTGTATATGCTGTTTATGGTTGAAATGTGGGAACGTTTTAACTATTATGGAATGAGAGCTCTTCTGTCGCTCTTTATGATTAGTACCGTAATTGGATTTACCAAAGCAACTTCCAGCAAAATTTACGGTATGTTCACGGCCCTGGTGTATTTAACCCCCGTCTTGGGCGGATACCTGGCGGATCGTTATATCGGCAAACGCCACTCTATTACCATTGGTGCTATTTTAATGGCTATGGGTCAATTCACGCTGGCGTCTTATGAACTCATTAACCCGATTCTCGCATTGGGTACGGGTTTAACGCTGATTATTATCGGAAACGGTTTCTTTAAACCCAACATCTCCACCATCGTGGGCGAACTTTATGAACCCAACGACCCCAGAAGAGACGGCGGTTTTACCATTTTCTATATGGGCATTAACGTAGGTGCGTTTTTTGCGCCGTTTATCTGCGGTTTCTTAGGCGAACCTACCGACCCGATGAACGTATTGGAAGCCTATAAATGGAAATACGGTTTTATGGCCGCTGGTACGGGTATGTTAATCGGCCTCGTGTGGTATTTGGTTTCCCAAAACAAATACTTGGGCCACATTGGCTTACACCCCGTAACTAAAAACGACCAAGACGAAGACCCCGAAGAAAAAGCCAAAGCCGAAGCCGCCAAAAAGCCGCTGACGGAAGAAGAATGGGATAAAATCAAAGCGATTTTCACTTTCGTATTCTTCGCTATTTTCTTCTTTGCGTTCTTTGAACAAGCCGGAACGTCTTTGAACTTCTTTGCCAAAGAAGCCACTAATTTGACCCCGGTTTTACCGATTATTGGGCAAATTACGCTTAAAGCGTCTTACTTCCAGGCAGTGAACCCCATTTTCGTGGTTCTCTTCGCCCCGTTGTTTGCCAAACTGTGGCTTAAAATGGGAACGAAAGACCCCTCTATCCCGAGCAAATTCGGTTGGGGCTTGTTCTTGCAAGGTATTGGTTTTGCCGCGGTTGCAATAGGTGCCGCCTTGTACCAAGCCAACGGCCCGGTCAGCGCAATTTGGCTGATTTTGGTCTATCTGTTCTGCACGATGGGTGAACTGTGCTTGTCCCCGGTAGGGCTTTCTATGGTTACCAAACTCGCGCCGCTTAAATTTATGTCCCTGTTTATGGGCGTATGGTTGACGGCCAGTTTCTTCGGTAACTTGCTTGCCGGGTGGTTGGCCAGTTACTATGAATCTTGGAGCCTGACCACGCTGTTCTCCGTCCCGGCCGTTATGTCTATGCTGTTTGGCGTAGTCATGTGGATTATGACGGGAAAAATCAAAAAGTGGATGCACGGCGTACACTAATCTTTGATTAGATAATGTGAAAACCCCGCTCAAACGAGCGGGGTTTTTTACGCCCTTATTTGTGTTCTGCGAAAGGCTACGGCAAAATATAATCTTTGGACCACTCGCTAACCCTAACGCCACCCATTGCCTTGCACAAGCGGTGTGCCCGTTCTGTTCCGTCATACGCTACACACTCCCGTTGCCCCGCGGGTTTTCCGTTGTTATTGTGGTCCAACCAAATACGATAGGCGTTTTGTTCGGTCGTCGTCTGATAACGGGCCCCCACAAACCCCATTACATTCTGGGCATTATTTAAAATATCATACCAAGAATCTTCGCACAGTACAATATTATCGCCCGCCGGAAACCTGCACCCCGCCGGGCCACTAATATCAATATCCCCGATTTGAAAACTATAAGTACCGTTCGCCATATAATATACTTCCGTAGCATCCTTTAAAGCGCGCGTCATAGGAATAATTTTGCTATATTTCGCCTTATCAACCGCCGTTTGGTATTGAGGAACCGCCACCGCCGCCAAAATGCCAACAATAAGAACAACGACCAACAATTCTATCAAAGTAAATCCCTTCATTTTTTCTCCTTTTTAAGGCCTTTATATTTAAGCAAAACGGCCTTTTATACGCGTTTTTATACGGCAGATACATCCGGGTGCACACAACACGATTTATCAAAATTTTAACAAAAAAAAAAAACGAAACAACCCCTTTAAAATAAGTCCTGCGGACGGCTTACCTTTTTCCCCTCTTTTGACTAATGGAGCCACACTGTTTTTGCAATGTCGCAAACGAACGACACGGCAACAATAAAAAATAAAGTCGTCATTCCCGAAGGTCGTAGTCGGGAATCTGTTTTTGCTGTTATTGTTCTCTTACGCAACGGCAGATACCCGACTGAATTCCTCGGGGATGACACAACAGCAAACGACAAGATACCGGATAAAAACCTTCTGAGATGACGACACCCTAGTGCGCCACGCCCTGGCACGCCCATAAAAAAGCGGAACGCAAAACCCAAACACAGGTTGCGTCCCGCCCGTTACTAACTAAAACAGCCCCTATTCCTCGGTTTCCGGCTCCTCGGAGGGTTCTATGTGCAGACTGGCCAATAGCATATCCACCAGGCGGATATCGCTCGGGTATTGCACCAATTCACGCGCCTTTAAAAGAGACACCCAACGGATTGAAATAATTTCGGACGCATCGTGCTTGCCAATGCGCCCCAGTTTCTTCATCAAATACCATTGGACCATCTTTTTGACGTAATTTCCCTGAAAAGTAAATGCATACTTCACCCGAATCATCGGCCGGACAATAACGGCTTTATAGCCTGTTTCTTCCAATACTTCGCGCAGCGCGGCCTGACGTGGCGTTTCCCCTTGTTCAATGTGTCCTTTGGGAAACGTCCAAATCTTTTTGCCTTTCATATTTTTGACTTGGACGAGTAAAACCTTGCGCCCGTCCAATATCACACCGCCGCACGAAAATTCGGAAACAATCATACGCCCTTCTCTAAGTTATACGCCGCGTTTAAAATTTTTTCTTCCTGCAAAATCGGCCCGTAAAACTGTACGCCGACAGGCAAACCGTTTTTATCCTTGCCAAACGGCACGCTGATACCGGCAAGCCCGCCGATATTGCCCTGGCAGGTATAAAGGTCCGCCAGATACAGGGCCAACGGGTCCTCGTCGTGCGCGCCCAGTTTAAAGGCCGTCGTGGGCGAGGTGGGCGTCAGTAAAATATCCACCTTTTCAAACGCTTTTTTAAAATCTTCGCGGATGAGTTCGCGCACCTTCATCGCCTTTACAAAACACTCCTCGTAACGGCCGGAGGTCAGTGCGTAAGTACCGATAATAATGCGCTTTTTTACTTCCAATCCAAAAGGCTTGCGGGAGCCTTCGTAATAGGCGTTTAAATCTTGGGCTTGTTTATCGGCATACCCGTAACGGATACCGTCAAAGCGGCCCAGGTTAGAACTGGCTTCCGCACTGGTGATAATATAGTAACACGGAGCCGCATATTTTGCGTGAGGCACTTCCACTTCCACCAGTTCCGCACCCAACTCCTGCAAGCGCTTGGCAGCCGCGTCCACCTTTTCTTTAATATCCGCGTTTAAACCGTCCAAAAAGCCCTTGGGAAGCCCTACTTTTAGGCCTTTTAAACCGTCCGTAAAAAGTTTTTCATAAGCAGGAACTTCTGCGTCCAAGGAAGTTGAATCGTGCACATCTTTACCGGCCAACACTTCCAACACGCGCGCAGAATCAGCCACCGTTTGGGCCAGTACACCCACTTGGTCGGCGCTGGAAGCAAAAGCGATAACGCCATAGCGCGAAATACGGCCATAACCGGGCTTAATACCCACCACCCCGCAAAAACCTGCCGGTTGGCGTACGGAGCCGCCCGTATCGGTGCCCAAAGCCACGGGAACCATCCCCGCCGCCACAGCCGCCGCACTTCCGCCGGAGGAACCGCCCGGCACGCACTCCAAATTAACCGGATTTTTAACCGGACCGTAAACGGAAGTTTGGTTGCTGCTGCCCATTGCAAATTCGTCCATATTGGCACGGCCGATAATTACGGCATCCGCGGCCACTAATTTTTCCACCACCGTAGAGGTGTAGGCGGCCACATAATTTTCCAACATTTTGGAACAGCAGGTAGCCTTGTGCCCTTTGTAAAGAATATTATCCTTAATTGCCACCGGCACACCGGCCAGCGGCCCCAGTTTTTCACCGCGGGCTTTTTTGGCATCCACGGCTTTGGCTTGGGCCAGGGCATCTGCTTCAAACACTTCCACCAAAGCGTTAATTTTGGGGTTTAATTCGGCAATTTTTGCCAAAGATTCCCGGGTAATTTCTTCGGCGGTCTTCACGCCTGTTTCAATAGCGTTTACAATTTCCAAAGCGGTCATCATATTAAAGCACCTTCTTTACTTTCGCGCAGTCATCTTCCAACGCACCAAATTCTTGGCGCAAAGCAGCGGCGCGGGCCAAGTCGCTGACGGGTTCGTCACGGCGGATATGCGCCGAGTGGTTGACGTTGGTCAATTTGACCGAGTCCGTATTCACGGCGGAAAGTTCCTTTACCCATTTAAACAGGGCTTCTAATTGTTCTTGATAAATAGCGGCTTCTTGTTCGCTGACCTGCATTTTGGCAAGTTTGGCGGCCAAGGCTACATCTTTTTTAGTTATTTCCATAAAATAGGGCTCCCTTTAAAGATATATTTTATATAATAATTTAGCCGTTTGGCTAGGCATTATGCCCGCTTGGCGGCAAGGGGGAAATTTATGGAAAACCAAACGCAGGAAAACAAACCCGTCTGCACGCCGGATAAACGCAACGCGGACGACTGCAAATGCAATTTAAATGGCGCAAACTGCATTAACAGCCATTTTACGCTTTCGGTCATTGCGGTAATTATTTCGTGCTTTACGGGCTTTTTTACAATTCCGCTGGCGATTGCCGGGATGATTTTATCCTTGCGCGCGCAGGATTTGGCCCGCACAAACCTGCCGGACGAAGCCCGGCGCGTGGCTTGGTGGGCGGGGCTCTTTGGGTGGCTGACGGTAGGGATTGCCGTCGTACCGCTACTCTTGGTGCTGTTTTTCGGCGGGACCTTGCTTGCCTTGCTAACCGCCATTTTGGCCTCGGCTTAATTTACTATACACGCTAACAGGTAGGAGACTTTTAAATATGAAAAACAAAATAATACTATGCTGGATGTTGTGCTTGGCTTTACCCGGTTGGTCGGCTGTTACACTCCCTTATATTGAAAACTCCCCGGCCCCGGCAAACTTTTCTTGTTTTTGCCCCGAAATACTGGCAAAAGGACAGCCCGAAAAAGTTGTTCCCCCTGCGGAACTGGATGTTCGCTCGTGTGATGTGTCCTCCTGGGATTTCAGCGGATATACCAAGGATGAACTGGCTGATGTACTGACCTTTGACAGCAAAACCGTTTTGCCGTCCAAAAACAAACTGCCCAAGGGATTTAATGCTAAAAAGATTTTAAAAAATGGCAAAAACCCCGGTTTACATTTACATAAATTGCATAAACAAGGCATTACGGGAAAAGGGGTTTCTGTGGCGATTTTGGACCAAAACCTGTTGACTACGCACCAAGAATACACGAAAAATTTAGTTTGGTACGAGGAAAATATTTGGTGGAAACCAATGGACAGCAGTATGCACGGCTCAGCAGTAGCCTCTATTTTGGTGGGGAAAACCGTTGGGGTGGCCCCACAGGCTAATTTGTTTTTTTTCGCGCCTGAATTCGGCCGGAGTTCAGAAGACCGCTACGACGCCGCACCCAATGCCCGTGCGTTGCGCCGGATTGCCCAAGTAAACAAGCAATTACCTGCGGAACAGAAAATCCGTGTGGTGTCTATTTCGCGCGGATTCACCCCAGACGATTTAGATGCAAAAGAGTTTGCCGTTGCAAAAAAAGCATTAGAGGATGACGGGATAGCCGTGTTTACCACTCAGGATGTTTTTACATTAAACCGCACACACTCGCGGGATAATCCGGACAAAGCCGACTATTGCCGCCCGGCATATTGGTTGAAAAAAGAAAAATTGCCATCTTATGCGGCTTTCCAAGACGTATTCGCCCCGACCGATTTCCGCGTAGTTGCCGCGCCCAATGGTAACGGAGATTATGTACATTATGCTAATGGCGGACTCTCGTGGGCGGTGCCCTATGTGGCGGGTTTGTATGCGCTAGGCGTACAAGTAAAGCCGGGGCTTACCAAGGCAGAATTTTTACAAGCCGTTGCCGCCACAAACGACACGCGCCAATGCACCTTTCAGGGCCAAGCGTTTACATCCAAACTTGTTAATCCGCAAAAATTAATTAAATTTTTGCAAAAATAACTATTCCCCGGGTTTAAAAAGCCTGGGGAGTTTCATTAAAAAGTCTTTATAAAAGAACGCCCCGGATACTTTTGAAAGTGCTCCGGGGCAGTTTTGATGTGTGGAAAATTTTACCAGCCATTTCTAACCACTTCACACTTATAAGAATCTGTATGAAGCGTTGTGCCGCCGTTAATACAAGATTTTAGGTCACACTGTTGTTTCGGACTAGAACAAGTACCGCAAGAAGTGCCATAATTTCTATTACTGCAATTAACATCCTGATCTCCGCTTATTATAAAAACCCAATCCCATTTATAACATATCCCGTCTGCCGCCGTCATAGGGACAAAAGGACAACACTCGGCCTTATGGGTATCTTTGTAAATAAGACCAGAACAATCATCCGTCGGAATAGTTGGAAGCGTCGGCCTGTCGCTTCCGCAATTTGCAAGCGCCAAGAGTTTTACCTTTTGGTTATCACTCGTTACGCGTTCTTCCCATTTTAAGGTGCAGTTGCTAAGGCCCGCGCCTGTATTGACGTGCGAACTCGTCGGCTGCGGAATATCGTTCCCGGACAATGTAAACCCGTCCGTTGTGGCATCATCATAAAGGCTTGCATCCTCCGAGCCGCTGACAGATAATTTATTAGCGCGCAACGTAGCCGCCTTTTGTTTTAAGCGGTTTACCGCATCTAACGTGGATATATACGAATCGCTTTTGACCGTTGTCGTTCCGCCGTTTACATACACTTTATTTAAAAGTGCATTAGGTGTACCCGTATTGACGGCCTGATAGTTATCATAAGTATTGGCCGCCGCCCCGTGGATAGCCGTGTTCGGCATATCAAGCGTAGAGCCGGACTCCCCCACCACAGCGGGAACATTATAATTTAAATTAGGGGAACTGGCACTCACAGTACCGCCGGAGCGGACCGTCATCGTGTTGGCTTCAATACCGCCTTTTAAATTGGCCTTATCGGCTACCTTTAAATAAACATAATCGCCCATACGCGACGGATTATACGACACCGCGGAAATGATTTCCGCCGGGGCATTTACCGCCGCAAATAAAGTAACCAGAAACAAAACAAGCAACCGTTTGACAAAGGATCTTGCCGTGCGGCCACTTGTTGTTAAGCCGTCATCCCCGAGGAATTGGCGGCCCGCTAGGGTGCGGCCCGCAGGGTCCGGGAAGCCGTTGTCTCCGTTCTTGGATTCGTAGTCATTCCCGAAAGTTGTAGTCGGGAATCTGTCGTTTTCCTTTTTTAATAAAAACAGTTCCCCGACAGAAACCTTCGGGGATGACAAAATAGGTTTTACCGTGCGGCCACCCC
>NZ_JAJWTS010000012.1:0-44751 GCF_021632165.1 Candidatus Avelusimicrobium fimicolum | reverse complement strand
GTACAGAAACACTACGGGGTGCCGCCTAGCGGTATGGGCGGCAATTCAGGATGACCCTAATTTTTATAACGGCCTTTGTTTTATTTATGGGTGTTGTTTCGTAGGTTGCGGCATTGCCAAAACAGTGTTGCCCAATAAATCAAAAGGACGCGGACAATCTGCCGCCTGCAAGGCGCGGCGCGTAGTGTTTTTTAAAGGGTTGTTTTATTTTTTTTTTTTGTTAAAATTTTGAAAATTAAGGCCGGATATACCCGGATGTATCCGGTATATAAAAACACATATAAAAGGCCGTTTTGCCCAAATAAAAAGGCCTTAAAAGGAGAAAAAAATGAAGAAACTATTAATAGGGTTGTGCTTCTTATGTGCTTCCACACCCTCTATGGCGGCGGGTGCCAATAAAATGACAATGGTAACGTATTTCCCGGTGAAATATGTGGCATATAGCCAGGTGGATGTAATGAAACAAATGGACGTCGGCTTAACCTCTGCCTGCCAAATGAACTTGGGTTGTTCAGCAGACGAGGGATTTAATACGGGGAAATCGTTGCGCGTAAATAACTTATTAAAGATTGCAGGGGGAAAACTGGAACTAAATGATGCGCCTGCAATAGAGGGTAGTACCGCGCACATTGGTAGCGGGAACGGAACGGCGGACTTTGATTTTGAAACCAGTTTGCGCGTAGGCAACTATAAGCAAGGCTACACGATGCAGACGGATAATATGTATTTGAGCGAACTAAACTTGTTCGGCTATAAATTTCCGGCGTGTAGTGGGGAAACAATGAGTTGGCAGAAATTAAAACTCAAAAACAAGGAAGAGGTTTACTTGGTCTGCGGCGAGGCGGAACAAGGCACTTGCGAGCCCCCGGCGAACGAACTGACAGAAAAGCCCTGTGATTACGGAACAGGCACTCAGACAAGAACTTGGAACTACAACACGTGCCAATGGAACGATTGGAATAAATTGAATTGCAAACTCACGCCGACAGAAGACACCTATGTGTGGACTTTGACAGATTCCGGGTATGGGTGGCTTCCGCAAGGCATCAAATGCGGGGTCACTTGTATGGTAAACGCAACCACAGGAACTCTATCTGGTCATCCTTTCTTATCGTCGGACGGGTCGTTAGTTACAACAACGACTGCAATTATACCGAAATGCACAAGTTCTAATGTTGGGAAAACGTGTAAAATAGGGAACATTAAAGCCAAGACCCTTGAGGAGTCTGACAGATATTACTATTGTCCAACATACACTTGTACTAAAAAATAGTTTTAACAAAATACCGGGGGTTTTTACTTCTTCCGGTATTTTTTTGCCCTTTTATGAAATAAGACTTTTGCCTTTTTGCTGTCATCCCGTAAGGTTTTTATATGGGATCTGCTCTTGCCGTTAGGCGTCTTCCCCGAAGATTTTTCGGCGCGCCGGGTTCGGGGAACTGTTGTTGTCGTTGCCTGGTTTCATAAAAACAGATTTCCGAACTATCCGCACCAACTGCACGCGGGAATAACGACTATATTTCCTTTTTGTACAAAGAAAACCCCTGCGGGACTAGTAACCGCAGGGGTATGTTCGGAGTTTGTTATTCCGTTTGGATAACTATTTCGCCTCTTGGGCCGTTTCAGCGGCGGCCGGAGTTTCGGCAGCAGCGTTGGCGGTCACCACTTTTTTAACTTCCTGCAAGCGGGCGGCTTTACCAGAGAGTTTGGTAAGGTAGTTGAGTTTGGCTCTTCTTACCTTGCCCACTTTGAGGACTTCAATGCTGTCCACGCGGGGGGAGTGCACCGGGAAAATGCGTTCTACACCGACGCCAAAAGAGATTTTGCGTACGGTGAACGTTTCGCTGATGCCGCTTCCTCTGCGGGCAATAACCACGCCGTCAAAGGCTTGGAGTCTTTCGTTGTCGCCTTCAACAACTTTTACCTTTACTCTGACGGTGTCTCCGGCTTTGAAAACCGGAACATTGGTTTTGAGATTGTGTTTAATTTCGTTGATATTCATAAAACTTACTTCCTCCGAATCGTTTTTTTCTTTTGGACCTTTTTTGACTTTTGAGAGGCGGTTTCAAGCAAATCGGGTCTTAACTGTTTTGTAATCTGTAATGCTTGTTCGTGTTTCCACGCTTCAATTTCTTTATGGTTGCCGTTTAACAGCACTGCCGGTACTTTCCGCCCGCGCCAAACCTCCGGGCGCGTGTATTGCGGGGCTTCCAACAAATGCCCTTCAAACGACTCCAAAGACGTTACGTCCTCTTTTTTAAAAGTGCCCCGTTGCAATCGGGTAATGGCATCTATCATCACACAAGCGGCCAATTCTCCGCCCGTTAAAATATAGTCGCCAAGCGACACTTCTAAATCCACCTCGGGATATATTCTTGCGTCAATCCCTTCGTAATGTCCGCACACAACAATCAGGTGGCGTTTTTTGGCAAGTTTTTTAGCCAATTCCTGGTTAAAAACTTGACCGCGCGGACTGGTTAAAATGACGTACGAGGTCTTTTTGCGCAGTTTGGAAATAGCCTGATAGAGCGGTTCCGCTTTCATCAGCATTCCCGGGCCGCCGCCGTAGGGCCTGTCGTCTATGGTTTTATGCTTATCCTCGGCAAATTGCCGGGGGGAAAGCGTACCCAATTTTATTATCCCCGCCTTGCGCGCCCGCCCCACAATGCTGTGGGAGAGCGTTTGGTCTATCATTTCTTCAAAAGCGGTGATAACGTCTATTTTCATTAATCTTCCAACTTTAAGGTAACTTTTTTGTTCTGTTTGGCGGCCGCGGCATTTAAAACGGTTCTTACCGCTTTGATAATGCAGCCGTCTTTCCCAATTACTTTACCTTTGTCGGCGGCGTCCACCTTGGTGGACAGATAAACTTTGTTCTGCTCAATCTTTTCTTCCACTACCACATTGTCCGGCGTAGAGGAAAGAGATTTTAAAAGCAGCGTGGCCAATTCTTTCATAATGCCTCGCTGGAATTATTTGGCGCTGGCTTTTTTAATCAAGTTCGCGACGGTTTCAGAGGGTTTAGCACCCACTTTCATCCAATATTCCACTCTGGGCATATTCAGTTTGACTTGTTCGGCCACGTTCGGGTTGCAGGGGTGATACTGGCCCAACACTTCTTTGGCTTCTTTGCCCACAGCGGAAGATTTTTCAATCGCTACTACTCTGTACTGGGCTTGGGCTTTTTTGCCGACTCTCTGTAATCTGATAACTACTGCCATTATGACTCTCCTTGTATGCTTTTACACGAGGTAAAAGACTGTAATTAAATGTCCGGGGCCGCCTGTCTGATTTGGTTGAGGGCCAATACAGGGTCCGCGGCTTTAAAAATTGCACTGCCGGCAACAAGCGCATCCGCTCCGGCCTGTATGGCGCGGGGGGCCGTTTGCGCGT
Organism: Candidatus Avelusimicrobium fimicolum; assembly: GCF_021632165.1. Classification (NCBI taxonomy): domain Bacteria; kingdom Pseudomonadati; phylum Elusimicrobiota; class Elusimicrobia; order Elusimicrobiales; family Elusimicrobiaceae; genus Candidatus Avelusimicrobium; species Candidatus Avelusimicrobium fimicolum. The sequence goes on along the minus strand of NZ_JAJWTS010000012.1, from coordinate 41,358 downwards.
TAATGCCGCCATCTACTTCCAGCCAAATTGCTTTGCCGGAATCAGTGATAATTTGGCGCACCCGTTTAATTTGGTCTTCACTGCCGGGCAAAAAGGCCTGGCCGCCAAAACCGGGGTACACCGTCATTACTAATACTAAATCTAATAAATCCGTAAGCGGAGCAATAAGTTCCGGGTCGGTGTCCGGCTTGATGGATAATCCTGTTTTAACGCCAAAACTTTTAATAAGTTTAAGCGCATCTACAATTTCGTCCTTTGCTTCAATATGAACGGTAAGCAAATCCGCACCCGCTTTGGCAAAGGGTTCAATAAACAGCATTGGATTTTCCACCATTAAATGTACGTCTAACGGTAAATCTGTTTTTCCTTTCAAAGAACTTACGACGGACGGTCCAAAACTTAAATTGGGTACAAAGTGCCCGTCCATAATATCCACGTGCAACCAATCTGCCCCGGCCTTTTGCACGGCAAGGACATCTCTGCCCAACTGCCACAAATCGGCCGACAGGATAGAGGGCGCAACAGATATTTTACCATTTGCGGAGGGCATTTTGGAAATTTTTATCATTGTAATTCTCTTTCGCGCACCAAAATACCGTCCACAAACACCCGCAAGGTGGCTCTGTCTGCAAACGGAACTTCCAGGTCAATTTTAGAGCCTGGTTGGCGCGTTTCGTTCAAAATTTCGTTTTCTGTATCGCCTTGTTCCAACACTACACGCACGCGGCTGGCGTTTTTGCCTTGCGGCATTTCGTAGTGCAGATGGTACGATTTTTCATCCTCGCCCGCTTGGCGGCGGCTGACCGTAACTTCCAGGTTAGCACCGGGGGCAATTTGGCTGTCTTCCGCCGGATTTTGCGCGGCAACCGTACCGCTCGGAAAGACTGATTTTGCATCTTCTTTAATGATTAAATTGATATTTTGCGCGCTGGCCCACAGGGTGGCTTCGGAAAGTTTTTTACTCTTAAAATTGGGCACTAAAATTACGCTTGCCGGCGGCGCCCCGTTGGAAAGTACAAGGGATACCTTATCGCCTTTTTGTACCATACTGTCCGCCTTGGGAGTTTGGGCGACAATAAGCCCTTTTTCATAAGTCAGCGAATAGGCGTTATCCACTTTATCTACCAAAAGCCCCGCCTGGCGTACGGCCAGTTGGGCGCTTCTTAAATCGGTGCCGACGGTGTTGGGCACAAAAACCATTTCGTCCCCTTGGCTAATCCACACGCGGACAACGCGTCCCTCGCGCACGGTAGAGCCTGCCGAGGGCAACTGGCGCAAGACGGAACCCGGAGCCACCTCTTTGGCAAATTCCACTCCCGCTTGTTTTAAAGCCAAATTGTTGGAAGCGAGCAAACCGAGGGCTTGCGTAACAGATTTTTTGGTTAAATCGGGTACGGTAACTTCTTTGCGGGTGTGCACCAGCGCACCCAATACCCAATCGGCTGATATAAAAATCAGCGCGATAAAAAATAGAACAATAAGCCCCGCCACAATCCATTTCGTGCGGCGGTTTTTATTTGTTTTCTTTAAAAAATCGTCAAAATTCTGTTCGTTACTCACGTTATTCTCTAAATACCCCGTCGTGCGCTTTTAATCCGCGCCCGTTGGCAAAGGCTGTTGCCGGCATAGGTTTTTTGCCTGCGGGGTGTACTTCGTTTAACCAAATACTTCCTTCTTTACATTTTACTAAAATTCCTCTGTTTCTTTCAATTAATAACACGGTTCCGGCCGGTTCGTTTGAGTTCTGGTCTCCCGGTTCGGCACGCATTATTTGTAGCCACTCTGTTTTGTTGTTGTGTGTAAAAGGAACCTTGGGCTTGGGGCCGCACGCCAAACCGCGTGCGCGGTTGTTCAGTTCGGCGGCGGTTAAAAGTTCCGGGCGCAGGAGCGCGTCTTCTTTTGCCAGCATAGGGGCCAAAGTTGGCTCGCCAACCTGTGGGGTTTGGACGATATTGCCTTTTTCAATTTGCTCCAAGCAGTCCTTTAAGCCGTCCAAACCGAGGGGAATTAATTTTTCAAACAAGGTTTGCGCGTTGTCTTGCGGTAAAATATCGGTTTCCTTTTGCAAAAACAGCGGACCGTCATCCATACCCGGGCGAATCCAAAAGACGGAAATACCCGTGTGCGTGTAGCCTTGGATAAGGGCTTGCTGGACGGGCGCCGCGCCGCGCAATTTGGGCAGGAGCGAAAAGTGTACATTTAAAATACCCAGTTTGGGCAAGGCTAAAAAATCGGGACGGAAGATTTTGCCGTATGCCACCGCTACGCCCAAATCAAAGGGCACGGCGGCGATTTTGTCAAAATCGTCCTTTAATTTTTCAGGAGATAAAACAGGTAAATTTAGTTCCAGCGCGCGCTGCTTGACCGGGCAGGGGGTAATTACCATACCGCGCCCGCGGGGTTTGTCGGCCTGGGTAACGACGAGTTGTACGTCGGTTAATTGGTGAAGTAACTCTAAATACGGCACGGACAAATCGGGCGTGCCAAAGAAAATTGTTTTTAATTTAGCCATATATATAATAATATCAAATATGGAAAGGAGGTAACAGCTGAATTGGCAGCGTTTGGTTATCGGGGCGGCGACTTTTGTATTAATTGGTGTATTTCATCCGCAGGGGAAATTCTTTCTCCCTTGTTAAGCATAGCGGGTTTTTGCGCGCAGTGGAGTATAAAGGAACTTTTTGAGCAGGAAAAACGTGTGCAAAAGGATTGGTTTGCCAAAAATCCAAATCGCAAATAATCTGGCCCTAATTGGCGGGAAATAGGCAAAAGCGGTATAATAATAAAAAGCGGCTTTATGCTTAATCACTTTTATAAGGAAACTGTCTATGAAACAAGTAATTTTAACCGGAGACCGCCCGACAGGCCGTTTACACGTTGGGCATTATGTCGGCTCTTTAAAAAGACGCGTGCAACTGCAAAACAGCGGCAAATTTGACCAAATTTTTATTATGATTGCGGATGCCCAGGCACTAACGGATAATGCCCACCAGCCCCAAAAGGTGCGCGAAAACATTATCCAAGTAGCGCTGGATTATTTATCTTGCGGCTTAGACCCCGAAAAATCCACTATTTTTATCCAGTCTATGATTCCCGAACTTACGGAACTGACGTTTTATTATATGAATTTAGTAACCGTCGCGCGCGTGGGCAGAAATCCTACCGTAAAATCGGAAATTAAAATGCGCGACTTTAAGACCAGTATTCCCTTGGGTTTTTTTGCCTATCCGGTCAGCCAGGCTGCTGATATTACGGCGTTCCGCGCTACCGCGGTGCCGGTGGGCGAGGACCAAATGCCGATGTTGGAACAATGCCGCGAAATTGTGCACAGTTTTAATTCTATTTATGGTGAAACCTTGGTGGAACCGCAGATTATCCTGCCTGATAACAAGGCTTGTCTGCGTTTGCCCGGTACGGACGGAAAGGCTAAAATGAGTAAATCGTTGGGCAACTGCATTTATTTGTCCGACGATGAAGAAACCGTACGCAAAAAAGTAATGTCTATGTTTACGGACCCGAACCACGTCCGCGTGGAGGACCCGGGCCGTGTGGAAGGCAACCCCGTGTTTGTGTATTTGGATGCGTTCAGCCGCCCGGACCATTTTGAGCGGTTTTGGCCCGAATACAAAAATTTGGACGAACTCAAAGCGCATTACCAGCGCGGTGGTTTGGGCGATGTAAAGATTAAAAAGTTTTTAAACCAGGTGTTACAGGACGAACTGGCCCCGATCCGCGAGCGCCGTAAACAATGGGAAGCGCACTTGCCCGAGGTGTACGAAATTTTGAAGAAGGGTACCGAAAAGGCCCGTACGGTGGCCGCACAAACAATGCACGATGTGCGCGCCGCAATGAAAATCAATTATTTTGAATAGCAAGAGTTGATTTTTTGATACCGCACCCCCGCTCAATCCGCGAGGGTGTTTTAATTTTATCCGCTGGTGTTATTTGAAAGGGAAAATAATGCTCTACAAAACTATTTATCATTCGCCTATTGGGGCTTTGACCTTGGGTGCGGACGAAACTCATTTGGTCGGTCTGTGGCTAGCGGGGCAAAAGTATTTTGGAGCCGGTTATCAGGAACCATTTGACGAGCGGGCGGACCACCCGGTTTTGCAAAAGGCCGTCCAATGGTTACAATCGTATTTTGCCGGGGAACGTCCGCTCCTTTCTGCCTTGCCTTTAAACCCGCAGGGAAGCCCCTTTCGTAAGCGTGTGTGGCAGATTTTGCGCGAAATTCCTTATGGACAAGTGATTACCTATGGCGATATTGCCCGCCGTTTAGCCCAAGAACAAGGGCAAAAAAGTATGTCTGCCCAGGCTGTTGGCAGTGCGGTGGGGCATAACCCCATTTCCATTATTATCCCGTGCCATCGCGTGGTGGGGGCGAACGGGAGTTTGAAGGGCTATGCCGGTGGATTAGTAGCCAAGCGTTGGCTTTTAAGGCACGAAAAGATATAAGGTTTTCTATGGATTTGACACCCTTATCCGGACAGGGAAACCACCTGCCCAAACCGCAACTACCGCGCCTTTCGTAATATCGTTTTTACGACGATAGAATGATAAAAAAATCACTTTTTAGACGTAAAAAAGCCCTCCGACGGAGGGCATAAAAAAGAGCCAAGACGGGGTCTATGCTATCCGTCTATACTCTGACAAAAAGTCTGTCATTATTTTATGGGTTTATCTGTTTGGCGGGGGGAATTGGAGGCAGGTTTACTACCGCGGTTTGCAGGTCCGCCGGGGCAAGATGTGCATAAATTTCGGTCATTTTAATGGAACTATGCCCCAGTAATTTGCTTACGCGGTACAGGTCAACGCCTGCTTGTACCAAATGGCTGGCAAAGGTGTGCCGCAATTTATGTAAGAAACAGCGAAAGGGTAATTTTTCGGTATGCTTTTTATAAGCGGCTGTGATAAAGTAGTTGGAGTTACGGGCAGACTCTTCCCCTACATGTACGACAAAATCGTCCATTGCCGTGTTTTTGGCGGTTTCTAGGGCTAATCGTAAGTCTTTCGCTAGCGGAACAAAGCGGTGCTTATCTGTTTTGTTGGGGGCAACATAGATTTGGTTATTGGCAAAATCTATGTCTTGCCAACGCAGTTGTGCCATTTCGCCACGGCGCAACCCTGCACGGCAACCAAGCAAGATAACTAATTTCCAGTTGGGCGTCATCCTATCTAGCAAGATTGCTATTTCCTCGGGAGAGTGAAACTCCACGCGGCCTTTTGGTTCGCGCAATTTATGAACATTGGACCATCTCTGTTCCCCAATTAAATTCCACGCTTCCGCCTGGCGCATCAAGGTTCGGATTGCCCGTACATTGCGGTTGATTCCAGCAGCCTTTCCGCTGGTAGAAATACTTTTTAAGAAAATTTGAAATTTTTGCAAAAAATCGGGGGTTACCTCGTTTATCGTTTTAGGTAGGCCAAATTGTTCCAAGCGATGATAGGCGGACATAAAGCGTCCCAAAGTTCCAGGCTTACGCAAGGATAGCACTTCGCGTTTGTAGCGTTCCACTAAGTCTATGAAGGGGCAGTTAGGGTAGTCCCCTTTTCCTACTGGGTTTTGTGCCAGCATACCGGCTTTAAGGATTGCAATGCTCTTTTGCTTCGTTTTTAAAGAACGACGCACTCGTTTGCCGCCCTCTGTATAATCGGCATAGTAAGTACCAAGTTTATCTTTGTAAATGTTCATAGATTGGTGAAATTAACAATAGGTGGTATGCGCACGAAAATAAAACACATTGACCTAATGCACTTTTTTACTTATACTATTAGTGCAGGTGGTTCGCTTCCCAATGCTGGGTTGACCGACACTTGCTTTTTTATGCCCGTATGATATCTTTTAAAAATATCCGTTTACTTGTCCACCCCCAACAATTCCATAACGGGGACATGTGATTTAAGTCCAAAATGCGCAGATTCATTAAGAATACCGGCAAGTTGTGGGTGCGGTTATTGTCCGCAATAATGCGTTTTTTGAACGCTTCGCGGCGTTTGGGATTTTTCGCTAATATTTTGGCGTAAGAGGTAGCAAAGCCTCTTTTTCCAGTTCAAAATCTTTATTTATCATAAGCCCGCATAAGAGGTGGCGGCATTATGTGCGTGGCGGGAAGTTTTTTCCGTTGCCATTTCAAAACTGATACGCACCCCGAACACTCCCAGAAGGCGCGAAAGAGTATCCAAGGACGGGTTGGTATTTGTACCGTCCAATGTATCATAAATACACACACGGCTTAAACCTGTTTTGCGGGCAACCTTTGAAACTCCTATCCACTTTACTGCCTGCAAAATACTGCGGAAAAATAATTCCCGATTTCCGTCTTTTTTAAAGTCCTTTACCGCCAGTCTGACAAATTCCCGTGCATCCTCGGCGGTGTATTTTATTAGTTCGTCTGCCTGGTCTTCCGTTAAGTAGCCCACTTTAATATCAGTAGTTTTCATAAATCTCCCTCCATACGGTTAAATAACTGCGCGCTTTTTCTATATCTTTCTTTTGCGTGCTTTTATCCCCGGCGTGAAGCAAAATAATTAACTGGTCTCCCTCATACGCAAAGTAAATACGGTACCCGGAAGATATATGCAAGCGGAGTTCCCACAAGCCGCCTTTTAAATTTTTTGCTTTTCCCGTGTTCCCTGCGGCTAAACGATATAAAGCGTTTTTGACAATAGCACGTTCCGTGCTTCCCAGTTTAGCCTGCCACTCAACTACGGGGGCCTTATTTTGTAGGGTAAAGTAACGTATTTCTTTCATAATCATATTGTAAGTTATAATTTACAATTTTGCAAGTACAAAAAGGGCCTATTTTTTAATCTAGGCCTGTTTTGATAGGTTTCAACACATTGCGGATAGAACTCTTCAGCATATCCACATAAAACTGACAACTAGGCATAAATTTTTGCTTTAGAAACAAAGTTAACTCTCTATCCTCAAATGTTTGACTGCCTAAATTAGCCACTTCTTCTTCAATGATGTTTTCCCAGTTTTTATCTACCGTTCCAGTTTTAACCAGACATAAACGAGGTGGAATTTTCTCCAATAAAATTTGTAAGATTTTCCCCTCATAATGGCGATCTTTGTAGTTAGAATATGGAAGAAATTTCAATACATCCACAGCCAAATCTCTTTTAAAATCATCACTTAAAGAAGAAAGCGCGGGACTTGATTCCATAGAAATAACCAAATTTTGAATAAAGTATTCATTATACTGTTCCGCAGAAAAGAATTCACTCCTCCATGCAAGGTGTGATACTATCCTTTTAGCCGCACCTAAAAGCCAATCCGTTTGTTTGGGTAACGTTTCCCGTAAATCTTCAGAACACCGAATATGCTTTTTCATAACACTGTTTAAAGCATTTTTTATTATACTACCGACATATTCTCCAGAAGCAGAGAGTATTTGTTGAGCCTGCTCTGGAGTTATAGAAAGAGAGGCATCTAATAGAATTTCTGAATGTTCCTTTATTTGATAGCAATATATCTTATGAACTTGCGGCCCGTTATATGATGCATTCAATAAAACAAAAAAAGAAAATGCATTGTATATAGAAATAATGGCATATAATTGTTGGGAAGCAGGATTTCCTTCCAACAGGACTATATGAGACGTACCTACCCCAGGAACAGGGGCTAAAGCGAACCAATTAACAATTTGCCCTACGTCTTTCCGTTCTCGTAATACTTGAACCGCCCTTTCAATAAAAGATCTATCTAATTTCCAATGACAATACATTCCTAATGCTATTTTTAGGATTGCTAATAAAAGATTTTCCCCAAAAGAACATGGATTTGCGGAATGAATTAGGGGGCTTTCTATACGTTCTGCTTTAGAACAAAAACGATCCCATATTGCTTGAAAATGTTCCAATTTTTTTTGCTCTGGTAAATCTTTTCCTGTCCCCTGCTTTTCTAACCACGCGAATAAATGTTCTTTATTTTTTGCTTCACCAATACCAGAAGTATGAAACATAGCGATACGCGCGGTTTTTTTTGATTTATCAAAAGAAACAACTTTAAAACCATGCATATCTTTGAAACCCGGCTCAATAGATATCCTCACTCCTTCAACTTCACCAGCGGCCTGCGCGACCCTCCCGTTATCCCGAGCAGGATTTTCTAAAACGTTAACCAAACGGAACTCATCAAAAGCCTTATCTATTGAGGATAATTGCTGGTTACAAGTACCACATAAAATTGTCTTATCTTTTAGTTTTCCCCCGATGCAATTAGGAATAATATGTTCTGGCTTTTTAGGAGTAAAAGATTTACCACAATAAAAACATTTGCACATAATTATTACCTCCATACAAAAATGCCACGCGGTAAAAGCGTGGCTAAAATAAAGAAACTACTTTTTCATTACATCACTAGGCAAAAACTCTTCTATCCTACGCCCTGTGTTTACAAGATACATTCCATTCTCAGTTTGCCCCGCAAAGATGCCATCTTCCCATTCATTAGTTATGCAATTTTTAAACAGAACGGTTTCTCCATCCTGAAATTCCGCGTCAGTCATACATCCCCCTTTATTTCGTCAGATTTTCAATAATGCAGGCGTAGACTTCTTTGTTGTCCACTTCCGTTTTTTGACCCACGGTCGTGCCGGAATTGTTGTTGGCGGCATTCGCGCGGCGTTTGGCGGCGGAACGGCATTTTTTGGCAACGGTAGCGACGTAGTCTTTGGCGAGTTCTTGGCCGATGTCTTTATTTTCTAAATCTACAAAAGTGCTTTCTTCGCTCCATTGGGCCAACCCGAACACATTTTTATTTTTTACCCCCAACAATTACATAACAGTTACATAAACTCTTTTTTAGGTTTGTATAGGGAAATTAAGATTAATTATGCGAAATAAAACCCTTTTAATTACATAACGGTTACATAAGATTTAAGCCCAAATTGGTCAATTTTCAGACTCTTCCAATTCTGCTAATTTATCAACAACGCATTTGTATAGTTTTTTATAATTCGGGCGGGATTGTGCTTTTGCAGATTGGACATTGCATTCCGCCGCCAGACGCGCCAATTCTGCTTTTGCAGGAGAACACACCACTTTTTCACGTTGCGCTAGGTCGGCATCCGTAATTTCACGGAAGGTCGGCTCTTTACTCCAAATAGAACCAAACCCGTCTGTATAATTTTTTGTTTCTACCAAATAAGTTTTTCCGTTAATGGTTGCAATATTATGGTTAATACTTACCCCACAACCGTATAGTGAGATTGCAAGAACGAAAAATAAAAGTTTTTTCATTTTAATGCTCCTCCGGGGTATTCCAGTTTTCTTTATCGTCGCGGCGCCAATGACCAATGATTAGGCCTACAATGGCCAACTCTTGCGGAATAAAGGGCCTATACTTGGGGTTGGTGGAACGAAGTTCAATAGTACCGTCTTTTAGTTTATTGATTACCTTCATGCAAATTCCGTTTTCGGTCTTTACCACCATAGCCCGTCCGTGCAACGGTTCTTCCGTCTTTCGTATCACGCAATAGTCGCCCAAATGCAACTTGGGCTCTAAACTGTCCCCGTTGCACTTTACCACAAAATCTGCGCCCGGAAACACCCAGCGGGGGATGTCCCAGAAGGTTTCTACGTCGGCTTCCGAAAAGTCCGGCAGGCCCGCCGGTACGTCAGCCAAAATGGGTAATGAAATGGTGTTCTTGTCCGTCAGCGGAATGGCGCGCATAGAACGGGAAAATTCTTTATCCTCAATGGAAAAGGCGTTTTTAACATCCCTTTCCGATACCCCACAAACCTTTGCGATTTTTTTAACATTTTCCTCGCTTGGTTTTAATTGTCCAGAAATCCAACGTGAAACAGACACGTGGGAAATATCCAAAAGGTTTGCTAATTTTGTAGCTGCGCCACGTACAATTCCGTTATTTATTTTTTTTAACAAGTCTTCTTTTGTCATATATTCCTCGTCGTGAAATAGGGTGCAATAAAACACCCCTTGACATTGTACGTAAATGTACGTACAATATATTTAGCAAGGCGCAAGCCTGATACAAAATGCGGCGGGTGCGTGAACACCTGAACGCATAAAGAAAAAAATCCTGTTGGCAACAGGTGCTATCCGCAAACAGAAAAATTTTGCAAAAGGGGGCAATATCCCCTTTTGTGGATAGCATAAACCGAGTATCTAACAGCATTGGGCGAGCCTGCCACGCAGGAAAGCCAACAACTCCGGCCAAGAGTATGTTTTTGTTAGACCTCGGTTTTATTTTAGCAATTTTCCGCGTGTTTTAGTATGTAACGCGCAAAGAGGATTAACCCAATGAAAGATAGATTTTTAACCGTAGAGGAAACTGCCCGCATTTTTCGGCTCAGTCCGCGCCGCGTGCAGGAACTTGCCCAAGCGGGGGTATTGCGTTCCTGTAAGCCTTTTGGACGAGTGCTGATTGAACGGGAAGCCGTTGCCGCCAAGTTGGGGGTGCGGGTGGAGGATTTATGAACTTTTTTAGAACCTTTTACCAGACCTTAACCACGCCGGAAGAGTGGAGCCTGGTTTCCATTTTGCTGGTGGGCGAAGCGGCGGCGTTTTTGATAGCGGTACTGGCCGTAAATGCGTTTGATGCGCAGTTTTAGGTTGTATTGATTAGGCCGCGCGAAAGGCCGGGATAAATTGCCCCGGCGCGTACAACCCGGGTGCGCCCGTTACAGCGCACCTTTTGGAGAAGATATGGCAAGCAAAAGAACCGTAGTAATTAAGAAACTTTCCGACTTGCAAAAGCGGTTAGAGGAGCAAATGAACTTTGACCGTTACGAGTTTATGGAGCGGCCGGAAATAGCCCCCGTAGCCAAGGGGCGTGCGACAGCCTTCCAGGCGGCGGCCTTACTGGTGCAGTTGTGCCGCCAAGAAATAGAGGCCCACTGGCCCGAAAAGGCCAAATAGATTTGAACGAGCGCAACTCGTAAAAATTAGCCCGAGTCCGGCGGTTATCCAGGAAGCCCAACGCGACGGCAAAATATCGCGGTTGTTCTTTACGGACTTGTACGGCTTAACCCTTGACGGAGTGGACACACTGGCACACCCGGCAGAGTGAGGGGGCGGCCCGCCCCCAAGGTGCTACCCGCAGTATGGCGAGTGGCACTTTTGGGGCTGAAAGTCGGCCCGGCGGCTATGAGGGGAAACAGTCAGAGTCCGGGACGTTTTGAGCATTACCAAGGAGAAAATAATATGGGAGAACAAAACAATCAACAAATGCAGGAAATGGTGGCCCAGGCGCTTAAACAAGCAATGAGCCAAGTAAACGGCCTTATGGCACAACCCAATGCGCCCGCCGCAATGCCTGCCGCACCTATGGCGCAACCCGTATCGCCGGCTAACTTTACGCCCGCACAGCCGGCCCCGATGATGGGCGGTATGCCTAATTTAACGGGGTGGAGCGTGCCAGTGGAGTGGGACTTAAACGGTATGGTGGTTACGCTGTACCTGAATTTTCCGGCAAATACCTTCTCGCAGGCGCAACAAATTATTATGACGCTTGTGAACAGCGGTATGCAGGTGCGCGCTTTCCAAAAGAGCGGTGGCTCCGGCTTTGGCGGCAATAACAACGGCGGGTGGTATAACCGCGGAGGCGGCTATGGCGGAGGATATCGCCGCGGATGGGGAGGACGCTAATATGTGCAAGCAAGACAATAACCCTATCCAAGAATTTTTGGTTGCCAACAACGGCTTGAAGCATTTTTGCTTTGACATTGAAACCGGCAACGCCACTACCGAGGACATTGCCGAGAAAGCCACAGAAAGCAAAATTCCGGCCAAGGCCAAGACGGAGGACGACATCCAAAAGGCCAAAATAGAAAACTACCAGAAAGCGGTGGATAAGGCCGCACTACTAGACAAAGCGCCCATTATGGTATTGGCGGCTGCAACGGATGCAGGCAATGTGGTGTGGAACTGCATCCCCGATCCGTGCCCGGTAAAAACAATGCCGGGGCTTAATGGGGAAATTCGCAATTTTAAGACGGAAAAAGAAATGCTCTTGGACCTGCGCGACTGGCTGACCGAACGCACCGGGCCGAATACGGAAATTGTGGGCTTTAATAGCCGCGGGTTTGACTTGCCGAAACTGCGTAACGCATACATTCGCCACAAACTCCAACTGCCAGCTATTTTTATTCCGGGCACCAATCCGCATTATGATGTGATGCGCGAGTACCTGCGCAACTACACCACCGAATTTAACGGCCAGTTGTTTGTAAAACTCAAAACGGTACAAAGCCGTTTGGGCTTGCCGCAATACAAAGAAGTTATCAGCGGGGCCGAAGCGCCGCGCTTGGCGGAGGAAGGTAAAAGCAAGTTGGTGATCCCCTATTGCTATATGGACACGATGACCACTTACCTGGCCTACAAACTGATGACGGGCCAAATTGATGACATACAAGGAGAATAGACCTATGCCGAGAAGAAAAAAAGACGAGCAGGATGTTCAACCGCAGGACGATATTAAAACGGACTTAACCAAGCGCCGCTTGTTCCACGAGTTCACGGAGGATGACATCCACATCCTCAACGAAAAAATCGCGGAACTGACGGAAAAGAAGGAAAAATTTTCCGAAGAGGCCAAAACCGTGCAAGCCATTGTAAAGGGTACGGACGGGGAAATCAAAAAAGCCTTGGCCGCTAAAAACGAGGGGGGAGAGGAACGCGAAATGGAGTGCCCCGTAATCATTAACTATACGCAAGGCACCTATACGGTAAAACACCCTGAAACGGGCATTGTGATTGAATCCCGCCCGCTGAAAGATGAGGAACGTCAGCCGGACCTTTTCCCGGCAGAACAGCCCGAAAATGACTCTGCGCAAGCAGAGGAAATGCAGGACGGTGCGGAAGCCCTGTTAGATGAGGCCCACGCAGACGAACTGGACGAATCCGGCGAAGAATATGAGCCGGAAGAAGAATGAGGTTGTATATTAATGTGCCCGCGCGGCCGGAGCCACAAGCCCGGCCCCGGGCCAATTTTAAAAAGGGGACGATGTACTCAGCACACCCGGATTTTTACTACGCCGTATTTAATGCGGCTTGGCAAAAGCGCCCGGTAACCCCTTTTCAAAATGCGGTGCGCCTGTGTGTGCGCTTTACCTACAAACGCCCCGCTACGCGCCATTTTGAGGTATATAAAACGTCCCGCGCGGACCTGGATAACTTGGAAAAAGCCGTTATGGACGCTTTAACACAGGCCAAGTGGTGGGTAGATGATGCCTTGGTGGTGGATAAACGCACCGTGAAGGTGTGGGGCGAGCAAAACGGGTGCGAGATTTTGGCTGAGGGGCTGAAAAACGTTATCGGCTTTGGGGAAGACTGGAAATGAAAATGCAAAAAACAGGATACATTAAACTGCACCGACGATTTTTAACGAGCCAAGTGCGCAAACTCAATAGCGCTACCGTGTGTCTGTTTGTGGATTTGCTCCTTTTAGCGGACCAAAACGGGCAAATTATAACCTCTTTAACAGAGTTACAAAAGGTACTGGGGATAGGGTCTAAACATACTATTTTAGATGCGTTAAAACAGTTGGAAAAAGTTAGTACTGTAAGTGTTGTTAGGAAACCATTTTTGCAAATTACAGTACCAAATTTTAGCGTTTATCAGGCCCGTTCTTGCGGTGCAAAAAATGCACCGAACGGTGCAGAAAATGCACCAGAGGCGGTGCAAAAAATGCACCGAAGCGGTGCAGAAAATGCACCGCTACAAATACATAAGGTACAGGTACCTTACTTAGATTTTAAGAATAATAAGAATATTTTTATATCAAAAAATTTAAAACTAAATTTTCAAAACCCCACAACAGACTTGGAGCGTTTGGCCCTGTTTTATTTGCAGGGAACGGACCACCCGGGGTTAAAGAAAGTAAACAATAACGAAATTTTAAACGCAGCAGTACGGATGGATATTGCGCACTTTGAAACGATTTTGGCAAACTGCCGGGATTTGAAACAGGCGGAGGCTTGTGTGGCCCGGTATGTGCGCCAAGCGCGGGGAACGTATTCGCTGTATTACTTGGCGTGCCAAATAAACAGCATTCGCCAAGAGGTGGAGAGCGAGGAGTTGAAAAATGGCTAATTTTAACGGGCCGTCAAGCGAAATGCGTGCGGCCTTTAAGACAAGAAATAATATGCTGTGCAACTTGTGCGGCGATTACGGGCGGTGCTCCTTTCCTGTGTTTGTGCACGGAGTGCGGGAAACGTGGCAAGTTTGCCGGGCGGAGATTTGCCTGACTTGCAAAGAAAACGGCAAACGTGGGCGGCTTATTGCCCTGTTTACGGGGACGTCGGATCGGCCGGATTTTTTGTGCCGTGGGGCAAAAGTGCCACCCGGGTATACGCTAGACGATATCCAGCGGGCTTTGCAAGCCAACCCTACCCGGCGGTGGTTTAATCTGGGAGAACTGGAACCGTACCGCTTAAAAGCAACGCCGTTTTTTGGGAGAAGATATGCTTAAAATCAACATAAAAAACATCAGCAAACACCAAACGGTGTATCTTTCCGGCCCGATGACGGGTCTGCCCGATTGCAACCGGGCGGCGTTTAACTCGCGGGCGGAGGCCTTTCGGGCCGCGGGGTACGAGGTACAAAACCCGGCGGACATTAGCGTAACTTTTGGCACGCATAAGTCCTACGAGTTTTATTTTAAGCGGGCCTTGCGCCTGATGCTAACGTGCGATGTGGTGTATGTGTTTGGCGATTACACCCGTTCCCGTGGGGTGAATATGGAACTGCAAGTGGCTCAAATGGCCGGAATGCTCATAGTACGGGAGAACGAATGAGAACGGCGGGACCCTGGGATAAATTGGACAACGAAGGCCGGGAGCACTGCAAAAAATACAGTGCGTTTAGTGATAAGTGCCGGTAATGTGCTATGCACGGGGCGTATCGGTTCTGCAAAGAGTTTGAATCTACGCAAGGACCGCTACCAAAGGGAGGATTATTCTAATGGAGTTTTACACGGAGTACGAATATGAAGCGCAAGAAAGAAACAGAAAAACTGGACCCCGCTTTTGAGCGGTGCCAACATTGTGGGGAAGTATATTTCAAAACGGACGGAAAGGCCACAAAATCGGGTTTTGTGTGCGTTTTATGTGTGGAGCGGGGTTATTCCGCACTCGGCATTTAAACGGCGAATTTGGAGCAATTATGAAAAAACAACGAAAGACTTGCAAAGATTGCAGTTTGTGTAAAACGATAAACGGGCTTACTCGGTGCCACCTTGGCGGCGGGGAGCCGAGCGTTGTGTTCCCGAATAACACGGCTTGTAAAATGCGCGTGATTCCGGCGAAACAATAGCAAGAAAATAGCAAGAGGTGAAAAATGCTTAAAACCCTGCATTTAACGCTTACTTACCATTGGTGAGAAGAAATAGCCGTTGGCGTGGTAAACAGCACCAATTAATGAGGTAAAAATGTTTAGTAAATTATATAATAAAATTAAGAGTTTTCTACAAAGGACAGTTGAAATGGGATCAAAGTTACAATTAGGAAAAGGTTTAAAAATTGAGACACAGGAACAAAAAAATGTGATGACGCCATGTTCTCTTCCGTTTTGGTTTTTAACACCTATGGTATTGGTTGCTATTTTTTGCAATCAATGTGTTTACCCTGTTTTGGGGCTTTTTGCCCTATATCTTTTGTTTTTTGTTGCTTTATATATCTACCATGCAATACGGAATCCTAAAATGTTGCAAAGCGAAAAATACCAAATAGAATATCATAAAATAATGCTTATGCAAGAGAGTAAAAACCCTATACATGTAGAGGCTCACTCCTTGGTAGAATCTACCCCGAATGAAAACCCTCCCGCATTATTGGAAACAGATGATAAGGGGGATAAAGTATGACAGCTAATTATATATTGTCTATAGAAGGAAATATCACATATGACCCCCAGTCCTTAAAAAAGAAACTGGATTTAGCTATTGACTGGATGCAGGTTATGCCTGATGTATATATATTACATACTACCTCTGATGCATCCAAATGGTATGCAAGACTTAAACCTGTTTTAGGGAAGGGTCGGTTTTTTATTATAAAAGTAGATTTATCCAACTACTCTGGCTGGCTAGCGAAATCAAAATGGAATTGGCTAAAAGATAAAAAATAAGCGAAATGACCCTTTAATTATAAGCAGGGTTTTATGCCCTGCTTTTTTGTTTTTAATAAGCGGGTAACTGGTACCCGAGTTGGTACCCGTTGTGTGAGAGGGCGCAAACGCTTAAACGGTTTAAGACGCGGTGATTCTATCGTATTCCACCGGGGCTATACTAACCGCACGCTTACCCGCCGGATAGAGCAAATCCGCGTGATTGGCGGCTGGGACTTGCCTAACGAGGTATATCAGTTTTTTAAGTGCCCCAATGAAAGCCAGTTCTTTGAAATACAATTTCGGTAAATTTTGAGGTTATGACTGTTTTCCGCCGCCACAAGCGGCCAGTTTTGCCCGTCCGGCAGGCGGACAAGACATAAACACACAAGGAAGATAGTCAATGAGAAAAGAAGTAATCGGGAAACAAACATTGTATTGCGGCAATTCGCTTGAATTGCTGGATTTGCTCCAAGACGGAGCCTATGGGTTGGTGCTTACGGACCCGCCGTATATGATTAACACCAAAAGCGACGGCAAGGGCAAAATAGACCCGTGGGGCGACTATATGAACGCGGCTGTATTTTACGCGGAGTGGATAGGCAAGGCGCGGCAAAAACTCAAAGACGACGGTGCGCTGATGTCGTTCTTGAACTGGCGTTCCGTTGCTACGTTTACCAAAGCATCGTGCCTGTTAGGCTGGCCGATGGAAAGTTTGGTGGTTTGGAACAAAAAGTATTTAGGCACAAATATGCGCGGATTTCGGCCGATGTACGAAATGATAGCCCTGTTTACCCAGCCGGGCTTTAAGTTGGAAAACCGCTGTTTGGGCGACATTGTAGAGGAACCGCGCTTGACGCGTAAGCCGAACCACCCCGCCGAAAAGCCCGTTGCCTTGTTGGAATTTTTGCTTCGCGAGGCTCAAAAAGACAATGTGCTGGATGTATTTATGGGCTCCGGCACCACGCTGGTAGCGTGTGAAAAATTGGGCTTGCACGGTACGGGCATTGAAATCAACGAGAAGTATTTTGACGCCGCTTGCCGCCGAGTGGAAGAGGTGTCCCGTAAGGGCTAAATGTGAAAGAACTCCCCCGGCCCGGCCGGGGGAATTCGTTTAGGAGAAACAATGAGTTTAATTAATAGCAAAGGGTTTTGGTATAATGTTGTTTATGGAGGGGATATGAATAACATACATGTGATTTCAATTCAACACGGATATTTATTAAAGACTCCGTTGACGCTATCAAATCTTTTTGACCTAGTAACTTCTTTTAAGCAAATATTGCAGAAGCAAAGAATAGAGTCTCCTACGGTTGATTTGCAAAGAATCAATATTTCTGACTTATTATTCAGATTAACATGGGATTCTTTTTCTCTCAATGTTAGTACTCAGCGGGTCGATTTATTTTTTACTAGTAAGTATGCTCCGGACAACAATGAAACCTATAGGCAAATTGTTGGAAAGATCAGGTCTTTAATGTCTGCGTTATTTTCATTTTTAAATGAAGGTTATGGAATACATCGCTTAGGTTTAGTGGGCAATTATATGCTTCTTGAAAAAGATATATCCCCTTTAGAGCACATAAATAAAATACTGCTTGATGATCAAATGAAAAACAGGGAGTTTTCTGTTCAAGCATTAGAAGGGTACGATCCGGGTGAGTGGAAATCTTATAAGTTTAATGATGTTAAGCGCGTGTGGGATGCGAATTATAATGTCCCGGGACATCTACCAGTAAGAAATTTGGGGATTACAAGGGATATAAATATTTCTTTTCCAAACAAACGTATGACAGATGAAGAATATAATGAATTTATCAACTTTGCTGAGGAAAAATTCTTATCTTGTGATGCAGTTATGAAAGTGGTGAGTTGATATGTCGCAAGATAACACTATCTTGAATGGTAATATGACAGATGCTAACAGTGGATACAATGAAAACAGCATTGTTTCTGAGTCCACCGGAGGGTATGTTTCTTCTTCTAGAGATTTTGAGAAAATAAAAAAAGATCTAGAAGGTCTAGCACAGACAACAGAGACGGTGCAAAAAGATCTCGCTACTGTTACCAAGGACAAAGAACAGTTAAAAAAAGAGGTGCAGGAAACTAAAGACGAATCCAAAAACTTAAAACAAAAAATTATTGAAGGATTAGGTCTGTTTGTTGCTTTTATTACGTTTGTATCTGCTAATGTTACTGTGTTTTCCAAAATAGAGAATATCAGTATTGCCGTCTTTTTTATGGAATTAATGCTACTGTGTATGTTAATTTTTGTGTATGCTTTTTGTTTAATTATAGAATCCAAAAATACAAAAATGCATGAAAGAGTACGAAGCCTAATTTATTTGGTAATTGTTGGCGTTATAGTTTCTTATATTGGAATGTGGTTTTTAGAAAAAAACTTAGTTACTATAACTAGGCTTATAGGTGATTCAACCCGAGTATGTATTAATTGCACAATTGACAAGGAATCAAACTTTACTCAGCCGAGATTATTATTAAAAAGTAAATAAATTTTTATTAAATGTTAAGGACCTATATTTTCTAGGTCCTTTTTTTACTTGATAAAATATAGCCAAATGGATATAATATAAATATAGAATAGGAGAAAAACACAATGCCCGAAATTACAAGATTTTACGGAATACTGATTAAAATGTTTTTTAGTGAACACAATCCGCCCCATTTTCACGCTATTTATGGAGAATACAATGGAACGTTTGAGTTGGACCCATTAAAGATGACGGAGGGCGACCTCCCAAACAAGGCCCAAAAACTAGTTATGGAATGGGCAGAGAAGTATCAAAACGAACTTTTAAAAATGTGGAACGAACAAAACATCACCAAACTTCCGCCCCTTGAATAAGGGGCCGAAGTAAGGGGGCAAATATGGAATTTAAAAAAGCGCGAAAGGTGTATCCGTTAGACGGAATGGTTATCGGTGTATTGTTTGAGGGTGGCGAGTTCAAAAAGTACGATTTGGAACCTCTTACCCGCAAATGGCCTGTTTTTAATGCCCTGCGCTACCGAGATTTGTTTGAATCTGCCCGGGTGGAAGCCGGTGGACACGGTATTGTATGGAACGAAGACATAGACCTTGCCTCCGAAGAAGTTTATTTAAATGGCGTTCCGTGGCCGGATGCCCCGCACGAGGATGAAGAAGTGGCGGAACTAGTCGCACGTTTTGTGGATTTGCGCAAAAAGGCCAAAATGACCCAAGCCCAAGTTTCCGCTAAAACGGGTATCAATCAATCCAGTATTGCCCGTATGGAAAACGGCGGACGTGCCCCGCAACTGGCTACCATACTGCGCTTATTTGCCGCAGTGGGGTATCAGTTAAAGCCTGTGGCAAAATAAAACTATGGTGGGAGAGAGCGAAAGCCCTCCCCCAAGCCTCCGGCTTATTTCGCCAAATAATAGGCAACGCCGATGGTGATATTTAATATATCCCAAATATCTGGGCGTCTAAAAAACTTCATACTTACGAATCTCCTTTAAAGCGGTTTTTTCGACTTTGCCCATCCTCTAAAAATAAAAATATTTTTATTAATTTCATCGTTTGATGCACTCCAAAATAAAGTTTCCTTCCTATATAACCTAAATGTTCGGTTGAGGCTCTACTTAATACAAAAATGTAAACCTTTCCCGGTTGGCATAAAAATACCCGCTATTACCTAGCGGGCCTTGAAATCTTGCAGTTTTTAAGTTATACTATTAGTGCTATCTACAAAAGGAACGTCTCCTAAACCAAAAGGGGTCGTTCCTTTTTGCGTTTAGAAGCGGATGTCGTCCCCGGGAGTTCCCGGGTGCAGACAAAAAATTATCTTTCCCAAATAAACCTTTCCGGCGTGGGGAAATGGAACAAAACCAACCGTTCCGTTACCTCGGACACTTCGTTGCACCCCAAAAATCAAATCCAACCCTTTGTTAAACCCTTATTTTTTACTGCGACCGTCCCTTTGTGCCAGTTTCGGCAAGGGGGTGGCTATGCCTAAAAAAGAACGTGTGGGCAAAAACGGCAAATTGCCGCCCAAAGAGTGCCGCTTTTCGGCTACCAATCAGCCTTCGCCTGCGGCCAAAAGCGCGGGCCTGTACAAGTGGCACGAACGCAACCGCTTAAAGGATAATTTAGCGCATGTGTTCGCAGAGGTAATATCCACTAAAACGGGCGAAAAAGTAGTGGCTATGGAAGCATTAGCGCGCCGTCTGCGCACCTATTTGTTAGAAAAGAACCCCGCCGGAATGAACGGCAAGCAGGTGGATGCGGCCCTTAAACTTGTAGAAATGTTGTCCCCGGCTGAAAGCAAGGTAGATTTGACCCTTAAAACCGAGAAAATTTCGGAAAGCGACCTTAAAAAGATAATGGCGGAGCGCGTGTATGTTGCAAAGCAAAATGCGCCGGGCGCTGCAAAGTGATTTCTATTTGTTCTACCGATACGTCAGCGGTGTAGAGCAAAAAACAAACTGGTGGGTCAAAGCGTTTTGCGATTTTTTGCAGTACCAAGTGTATTGGCAGTTTTTAAATGGCGGCTTACCCGTCGCCACGGTGGAAGCACCCGTCCAGCACGGCAAATCCACCCTTATGCGGCATTTTTTGGCGTGGTTGGTAGGGTTACACCCCGACAAACGGTTTAACTACTACACCGCCTCAGATAAATTGCTCTTTGAAACGTCGCTTGCTGTAAAGATGATTTTACGCTCTCCGCGGTATTTGGCCATATTCGGGCCGCGTACCGGGGGCGGACAGACGGAAAACATCCAAACGCTTGTTTTGCTAACGCCGGACGGTTCGGCAGGCGGGCAGGTAGATTTCCGCTTAATGGGGGCAGGGAACATTGGGCACCCGTCTCACGTGTCTTTGATTGACGACCCCTACCGCAACCGGGAAGAGGCGTACAGTCAAACAATGCGGGATAAGATTTTAGACCGTTTCCGGGCAGATATTGTTAGCCGCCGCCAAACGCCCAGTATGATTGTGGTGGTGCACAGCCGCTGGCACGTGGACGATTTAATCGGCACGTTAAAGCGCGAAATAAAAGGCGTGCTTTCGTTTCGTTATCCGGCTATTTCGCCCGACGGAAAAGCCTTATTTCCCGAGTTGCGCTCCTTGGTGTTTTTGGAAGCACAAAAGAAAATGTTGGGGCCCTTGGCTTGGGAAGCGCTGTACCAACAAAGTCCTACGGTGGCAGGCGGCAATGTGCTGAAACTGGTGTGGTTCAAACGGTATAGCGAACTGCCCGCCCCGCCTACGCGGGTGATAATCGTGGCTGATACGGCGCAAAAAACGGGACAAAACAACGATTTTACCGTTTTTCAAGCGTGGGGATTGGTACAGGGAAACGCCTACCTGTTAGCGCAAGTACGGGGCAAATTTGAAGCCCCCGAACTGCTATCCACGGCCCGGGTGTTTTACCAACAAATCCGTATCCAGTTTGGCACGGTGGGCGCGTTTTACATTGAGGATAAAGTCAGCGGAACGGGGCTTATACAGGAACTGGCGCGCGAAGCGTTGCCGATTGTACCGCTTACCCGCCAAAAGGATAAGTTTTCCCGCGTGTTGGACATTGTGCCGTATGTAGCGGCGGGAAAAGTGTTTGTTCCGCAGGAAGGAATGGATGACTTTTTAGACGAGTGTGTGGCGTTTCGGCAGGATATGAAGCACGCGCACGATGACCAGGTGGACTGCCTGGCCGATGGCGTAAACCAACTTTTAAATGACAATACCCCGGTGGTGGTGTGGGGATAGAGGAATATGAACATTAAAAAATTATGGAAAAGTCTTTTTAAGAAAGGGGATTCGGACGAAACTCCGGCGGCCGCACAGGTTTGGCAACCGCTTGTTGGTTCCAATATGCCAAGTGCCTTTGCGGAGATTCCCGAAGTCTATCAAAGTATTTTATTTATTTCCACCAACGCCACCCAGGCCGAACTGGGCTATTTCCGTTTTAAAGACAATGCCGAAGTCTACCGTGATAACCCGCAGGTACGCCCACTCTCGGAACTGTTGGACCGCCCCAACCCGGAAATGGATTTAAATACTTTTTTGGAGTTTGTGTACGGCTTTTTGGCTTACCACCGCGAGGTTTTTATCCTCAAAGTAAAATCCCGCGGGCAACTGGCCGGCACGCGTAATTTGCCCGCCCAGTTGTGGCCGGTTAATCCCAAGGACTGCGCGGCAGCGTCTTTTGACGCGTGGGGTGTGTCGGCTTGGAGCATTAAGGGTGTGATTTATCCGGCGGAGGATGTTATCCATATCCGCTATTTTAACCCGGTGGATATGTTCCGCTCCGTTTCGCCCTTAACGCCGCTAGCTGAACTCATCAAGGCCAATAAGGCCGCTATGAAATCCAACCGCGCATTTTATGAAAACAATTCCCAAACGCCCTTTATTTTGGCGACAGAGCGGGATTTAACCAAAACGCAAATGGACGCTATCAAAGACGCGTGGGAAGCCGGGCACAAGGGGAGCGAAAAGCGCGGCAATACGGGCTTTTTGTCCGGCGGGCTTAAACCGTATTCTATCAATACCAGCAACGGCACGGCCGAATTTGTAGAAAACTCCAAAAACACGAGCGAGCGCATTTTATCCGGCCTGCAAATGCAAAAAGCGCTGCTGAATATGACGGACACCACCAACTACGCCACCTATATGGGGCAGTTGCGTACTTTTTGGCAGAACGTCATCCGCCCGATGGTGCGCAAGGTGGAAAGTGCGCTTAATATGTCAGTTGTCCGCCCCTTTGCGCCGGAATTGGAACTTCGCTTTAAGTACGACAATGTAGAGGCGTTCCAAGCCGATTTTGCCGATAAAGTAAACACCGCCAAAACGCTTGCTTCTATCGGATATCCGATTAATAAAATCAGCGACCGCTTAAACTTGGGTTTTGAGCCGGTAGCGTGGGGAGATGATTGGTGGATTAATTTTGGCTTAGTGCCCGCTTCGGATTACCGCGCCGGGCTTATGGCGGAAACGGACGACACCAAGGCCTGTACTTGTACCCATACAAAAAGCACGCAGGAGTTGCGCAAAGAGACCGTTTGGAAGCGTTTTGACCGTACTCAAATCCGTACGGAAATGTTAATGGCGCAGAAAATGGGGCGCTTCTTTTTGGAGCAGGGCAGCCGCTTAAAACGCGCCGCTAAGGACGGAACATTAAACGCCTACGACTGGGGCGCGGAGGATAAAGCCCTTGAAAAACGCTTTTTCCCGGTGGTGGCGGATGCGGTGCGCGTAGGCATTGGCTTTGGCCGGGAACAGTTGCAAAAATCCGTTAAAGCAGAGGCGGAAGAGGCGGCCGAACGCCGCTATTTGGGCAAAGTGGCTACGCGTTTGACGGGCATTAACCGCACGACGCGGGCTAAGGTAGAGGACATTTTGACGCAAGGTCTTGCCGACGGGCAGAGTAATGAGGATTTGGCCGAAAAGTTAGCCACAGAGGTTCTAAGTGGTTTTAAAATGCGGGCGCGCAACATTGCCCGTACCGAAAGTACCGGGGCGCTTAATGGCGGCACGGTGGAATATGCGGCCGAACTGGGAGCCACCAAAACGTGGCTGACCGCCCGCGACAGTGAAGTGCGTGAATCACACGCGGAACTGGACGGGGAAACCCGGGCCGCGAACGAGGTGTTTTCCAACGGGCTTTCCCACCCGGGCGACCCCGCGGCCATAAACGCAGGCGAGGTGTGCAACTGCCGCTGTACGATTTTACTCAACTATAAATGAGGAACTTATGAACGAAAAACAAAACCTATCTTTTGAGGTAACCGTCAAATCGGTAAACGAAGAAGAAAACAGCATTGAGGCCATCTTTTCGCACAAGCAGAAAGACCGCGCCGGAGATGTCTTGCCGCCGGATGTGTTGTTGGACGGGGCAAAGAATTTTTTAAAAAACCCTGTATTGTTGGATTCGCACAATTATAGCAGCGTAAAAAACATTATTGGGCGCGTGGAAGATTTGCACATAGAAAACGGCGGACTGGTTGGAAAATCCGTTTATTTTGTAGGAAAGGGCAACGACGCGGCCGATTGGGCCTTTGCCTTAGCCAAAGAGGGATTGGCGGCGTTTTCGGTAGGGTTCCGTGCCTTGGAATACGACTATATCAAAGAAAAGGACGCTATGGGCAACGAAATGGTAACGGGCTACCTGTTTAAAAAGGTGGAACTGTTGGAAATTTCGCAGGCGGCCGTGCCGTGTAACCCCCGGGCGCTTAAAAAGATTTTTACCCCCAAAGCAACTGCTCCGGCGGCACCCGTGCCTATGTCCGAAAGCGGCAAAGGGGAAAAAGAAACCATCGCCAAAGCGTTTAAAAATGCCTTGGCCGAAATTAATCAAGAGGTAAACAAATGACTGAACAAGAAATCAAAGACTTGGCGAAAGCCGTGTTTGATAATGGCACGAAAGACCTTTCCTCGCAGGCGGAAAAGAGTGCCGCGGCTGTTGAAACCCTTAAAAAGGACGTCAACGGCAAACTGGATGCTTTGACGGAAAAAGTGTCCAGACTGGAAGCCGCCCCCGTGGGCAATCCGCTTCAAACCAAGGCGGATTTTGGTACGCATTTGGGGGCCAACGTAAACGAAATCGTTTCCGTTCTGCGGGAAAAAGGCTACTTCCAAAATCAAGAAAAATCTGTGGAAGAGAACCGCGCTAACGCGGCCCTGTTTACGAAATGGGGCATTAGCCTGTTCAAGTCCATTTCCACGCACAACCCGGCCATTTACAGCGACTTTTGCAAAGCCGCCAATGTGGAAGGTACGGACGCTAACGGCGGTTATTTGGTGCCCAGCGTGATTGTGCCGGAACTCATTAAAGCCGTGCGTAACGACAGTTTCGCTATGCGCGAGTGCAATGTGTTCCCGATGTCCGCGCCGGAAGTTTCCTTCCCGGCGGAAGACGGTCTTGCCACGGCCTCTTTTACGGGCGAAAATACCGCCGCCACCAAGAGCAACCCCACATTTAAAAATGTGGTTATCAAGGCTTTAAAGGCGGTGTCCTTAACGGACGGCGTGTCCAGCGAACTGTTGCAGGACAGCGTAGTTTCGTTCGTGGGTATTTTGGTGGACCAAATGACCTACGCTATTGCGCAACTGATTGACAATGTGGTGCTCAACGGTATTTCCGGCGACACCGCCAACTTTAAGGGTATTTTAAATGCCGCTACGGGCGTACAAGCCGTTGCGCTTGCCAAAGGCAAAGCCCTCAAAGATGTGGATTACGACAGCGTAGCCGACTTGGTCGGGCTTTTAAAACCCGGTGATTTGGCGCGTGCTAAATTCTGCCTGTCCAGTTACGCGCTGACGGTCTTGCGCAAAGTAAAAAGCACCGACGGGGTGCCGCTCTTTGCCAATGCCGTAGCGGGCGACCCGTCCACGTTTTTGGGCAAGCCGTACTTTTTGAGCGAATTTGCTCCGGGTGCAACGGATGCCTCCACCGCCGCCAAAAACGTCATTGCGTTTGGCGACTGGAAGAAATACTACATTGGCTTAATGCCCAACACCTTGGCCATTGAAGCCGATCCGTATTCCAACTTTGACAAGGATACCATCCGCTATCGTATGAAAATGCGTGTCGGCGGCAACCCTGTCAGAACCTCTGCTTTTGCGGTGCTCAAATCCGGCGAAGCGGCCTCCTAAACAGAAAAATCTCCCCCGGGTAACACCGGGGGAGTTGGAGCGTTTATGAAAAAGAACGAACAAAACGACAAGACGGAAACGGCTCCGGCCGATAAACCCGACCAGCAAACAGCGCCCAAATGGACCAAGCAGAAGGTGGTGTGCGGGTTTTGCCACAATACCGTGGTGTTTGAACGGGCAAAACCGGGGCAAAAAATTGCCTGTCCCAAGTGCAATTTTACGTTGGAGATGAAATAAAATGAGCCTGATTACCGCAGACGAAGTATTGGTGTTTTTGGCAAACGAGCCCAAAACGGAATCCGTGAAAGAGCAGATTTCCGCTTGCATTGAGTTGGCACAGCCACAGGCGGCAAATTATGCCAAGGTTTCGTTTGCGCAGTACACCGCCCAAACGGTGCCTGCGGACATCAAGGCGGCCCTTATAAAGTGGGCGATTGCGGAATATATTGCGGCCTATTCCAGCACCAATTATGTGGACGGGGACGGCAACTTTGTGGACCGCGCTTCCCGCTACCGCAAAGAAGCACAGCGTATTTTAGACGCATATCGCTCGGTGGTGGCATTATGAGTTTATCGTTTAACCCGGCGGAATTAAAGGAAATTAAGGGCTTGCTTTCCCGTATTGGGGCCCTTAAAGCGCCGGAAGTGCTTATGGCGTTTCGCCGGGCGGCACTCCTAGTGGAAAACCGGGTTAAACTCAACACCACAAAGGGCGGTATATTGAACGCACCTACGGGCAAATTACGAAGCAGTATAGGTTCTGTCGTGCGTGAGCAGGAGGGCAAACTCGCCGCTCATATTGGCAGTGGGCAACGCACGGGCAAACCTGTGGTCTATGCCAATATTTTGGAAACGGGCGGCATTATCCGCCCTGTCAACCGCCAATGGCTGACGATTCCCACCCAGTACGCCAAGTCTCGCGCGGGCGCGGGCAATATGCGGGCGCGGGAAGTGCCCAACGGTTTTTTTCAGCGCACCAAAGAGGGCACGCTGATTTTGTACCAAGGCGGAAAGACAAAACCCGTGCCGATGTTTGTTTTAAAAAAACACGTAACCATACCGGCCAAGCGTTATTTGTCTTTATCCTTGGAGCAGAGCCAACAGGCGGTTTTTGAGGAACTAAAAAACGCACTGGGCAAACTGGCGGAGGGCTGATGAACGAATTGACACCTACTTATTTTTTAAATGTACTTTACGCGCTCCTTACGGCGCCGGGAGCATTTGTGCAGGATGTGCTCGTTTTAAAGGGCTTACGCAGTAACATAACAGCGGAATACACCCTGCAAATTTACCCCACCAACCTGCGCGAGGAAACACGCGCACAAAATGTGCTTACCTGCACCGATACGTGGATTATCGGCGGCGTGGTAAAAACGGGCGAAGAAAACTTGGTGGACAAAACCCTTTCTTTTATCCAGGACACCAAAAAGGCCTTGGATAAACTTACGGAAGACAGCGGGGATTTTACATACGCCCTGTTGCCGGACGTGCAAGTCTCATACGACGGTTTCCCGTATGTGGCGTTCAGTATGACGGTGGAAATCAAATACCAAAGGAGAATTAACAATGGGTAGCAAAGCAAGAGCCGGTTTAGGCGTAAAAGTTTCAATTAATGAAAAGGCAGTGGCGGAACTGTCCAGCGTGGGCGGCATTGAGCCTTCCACCGAAACGATTGACGTTTCCAATCACGATACGGAAGGCGGCTTCCGCGAGTTTATTTCGTCCATTTCCGACGCGGGCGATTTTGCCATTGAGGGTAACTTTGTCGCAGGGGACGAAGGACAAGCCACCGTGCGCGAAGCCTTTTTTGCCAAAAGCATTGTGCCCGTTACGATTGAGTTCCCCAAAGCAGCGGGCGAAACGGCGGGTGCCAAGTGGGCCTGCAACTGTATGATTTCGTCCTTCCGCGCTGTGGGCGATGCTACGATTGACAGCCAACTCACGTTTGCGGCTACGTTAAAAATTTCCGGCAAGCCGACCTTTACGGATGCCGTAGGAGCGTAATATGTCCAAGAAAGAAACAACCTTCACGCTTAACGGCAAGGAATACACGCTCAAATTTTCTATGCGTGTTCCGCTCTATTGGGAACAAGCCACCAAAAGGAACTATTTTGAAGCATTTGGGCCGGGTTCCAAGCCCTCGCTCACCGATATTTTAACGCTGGTATGGGCGGCGTTTAAAAACGGCGGGTGTACGCTTTCGTTAGAAGAACTGGCCGAGCAGTTAAGTGATAAAGATTTGCAGGTTCTTTCCACCAAAGTAATGGGGTTGGTGGCGGATAATTCCACCCCGGCTAAAACAGGGGACGAAGAACCCCCTTTGGCAGTTGCGCCCCAACGCTAGACGGCCTATGGGCAATAGGACATTATGACTTGGGGCTGACGGATGCGGAATTTTGGGAGTTATCTTTTAAGGAATTTGACCTGCTGAAAAAGCGTCAGGAATTGGACGAATACCGCTCTTGGGAGCGGACGGCAAGCCTAATGTGTGTAATATTTAATGCACACCGCGGCAAACACCAGCGGGCCTTGAAGGTAAAGGATATTCTTAAAAATCCGTTTGAAAAGCCGGCATCGGCAAGCGATGTGGCGGCTATGCTAAAAGAATTAACCAAACGAAAAGGCGGCAGTATAAATGGCAAGTAAAACGCTTAGCATTGAACTTATTTTGGAAAGCAAATCGTTCACCGCGCAAATGCAAAAGGTAAACGATGCTTTTGCCAAGACAAATAGCGACCTGCAAAAATTCGGCAAATCTATGCAGAAAGTAGGGGCAAGTTTTGCCGCGGTAGGCGGGGCTATTACGGCCGCCTTGGGTGTAGCGGTAAAATCCTTGGCAAACGCCGCAGACGTGGCGGACGATACGGCCAAACGCACAGGCCTGACGGTGGAAGCCGTGCAGGAACTGGGCTATGTGGCTAAAATGACGGGCTCCAATTTGGCTACGGTGGAGGTGGCCCTGCGCACTATGCAAAAGGGCTTAACGGACAGCGGCACTGAGAGTGCGGCCTTTACGAGTGCATTAGAAACCTTGGGGCTGTCGCTTGCGGAACTTCGCGCTATGAACCCGCAAGCCCAGTTTGACGCACTATCCCAAGCCATTGCAGGCGTAGCGGATCCCAGCCAACGGGCAGGTCTGGCTATGACGGTTTTCGGTCGTGCCGGAACGGCCCTTTTGCCAATGCTTGCGGAAGGGGCGGACGGCATAGCCAAACTAAAAGACGAGGCCCACAAATACGGTTATGTGATGAGCCAAGAGGTCGCAGAAGCCGGGAGCAATTTTAATGACAATTTGGATAGATTAAAGGGCTCCCTTGGTGGGCTTGCCCAGCAAGTGGTGGCCGGGCTTTTGCCAACGCTAAACAGTTTGGTAAAATGCGCGGCCGATGTCGTCGCCGGCATTAAAGAGTGGATAAACAATAACCCTAATTTAGTTTCCACCTTGGCTCATGTGGTGGCCAGCGTAGGTGCGGTGCTTACGGTATTTGGGGCGTTAGTAGCGGCGTGCGGCTCTTGGATTGCGCTTGCTCCGGCTGTTGGTGCGGCCTGGACGATTGCCACCGGGCCTATTGGCATAACGATTATGGCGATTGCGGGCGTAGTAGCCGGAATTGTGGCCTTATGGAAAAATTGGGACAAGGTTTGCCATTATATGGCGCAGGCGTGGAACACTTTAACGATTGTCATTTGCAAAGGGGTGGAACTGTGGCTATCCTCTTGGGAAACGGCCCTCGGGTGGATTCCAGGCATTGGCGAAAAACTGCGCACGGCTATGTATCAGGTTCAAAATGCGGCGGCGCAAGCCTCGTTTGACATTGGACAGCGACAACTCCAATACGAAAAAGATAAAAACGAGAAGTTACTGGCGGAAACAGAAAGCGCTGCCAAAAGGCAGGCTTCTATTTGGCAGGCCCAGGGTATTAATGCCCAAACAATGGAGACAAGCAGTTTTTCCCTAGGTCTTGGCGTTTCGGCCACGAGTCAGGATAATGTAGCGCAAGACAAAGTCTTTGCACAAATTGCCGAGCAAGCCCAAGAACCTGCTCTTACGTTTACAGAAAGTTGGGCGGAAGCATTTAAAACATACTCGGAAAACCTGCTGAACTGGTGCGATATTTCCAAAGAGTTTTTTTCGTCCGTTGGGGATAGCCTACAAAACACAATTGGCGATGCCATTATGCAGTTAGGCGACGGGTGGAGTGGCCTTTATGATATCATCAAGGATTTGGGACAGAAAATGTTGGAATCGGTGGTAAATATGCTGGCCCAAATTGTCGCCGAGTGGATAATGAAAACTGTCGTTTTGCAAGGGTTGGAAACAGCATACGCGGCGTTTAAGTCTGCCCTGCTTGCCAAGCAAACCGCCGAAGAGGTGGCCCAAATTGGTATCGTAACGGCGGCACAAAGAGTGGCGGCTGTTTCTCAGGTTACTTCCAACGCGGCAATTGCTGGCTCGTCCGCCGCGGCGTCGCACGGGTGGCTTGGCTTTGGCGCTGTGGCTATCGGGGCGGCTGTTATGGCGGCCGTTTTAGCCTTTGCCTTGGGCGCCTTTGAAACGGGTGGTATCGTTCCTGGGAATTCGTTTAGTGGGGATAACGTACTCGCACGTGTAAACAGCGGGGAAATGATTTTAAACCGCGCGCAACAGGCTAGGCTGTTTGATATTGCTGAGGGAAATACCGAACCCGGCGGATCAGGCGGGGCAGTTATCAACCAAACGATTAACGTGCAAAATGGCGGCGATTTAACCGCTATTACGCAAGCCATTAAACGCGGTACGGTGGAAGCCTTGGAGTTTGCCAATGTGGCCTATAAGGCGGGTGCAAAACGCAATAAATATGTGGCGTAAAAAAGGGCGGCTGTTTAGGCCGCCCGGTAGTATTAAAAAATAGCTTGTATGAACTTGGTACAGATAACTGTTCTTTGACCTTGTTTGTTTAGTTTGGAAAAGGAAAACTCTCCGCATAAATGGCCGTCATTGCGTACGCCGTCGCCAATTAAGTTTTCCGGCTTTTGGCTGAGTCCAAGATATTCGGTATAGCGGGCAAAGGGTTTCGGTTCGCCTTCATCCAAATAACTTTGGCAGTTGGAAACAATGGTTCCGTCCTCTTTGTATTGGTGTTGCCAATGCAGGCAGGGGAAAGCGTTCGGCTTTACATCAAATTTGGAGCATTCGCTTATCCACCCATTTACCTGCTTTTTTCCCAGTTTTTCTTTGGGCATTGGTTCGGTAACCCATTGGTGGCAAATGATATGTTCGGTGGCGGCGGGGTTATCAGTATATAAGATATCCTTGCAAGTGGCAATACGGGTGCCGTTTTTAAATTCCACCGTTTCCCACAATCTGCATAGATGGCGGGTTTTTTTAGTGGTGCAACGTTTGTATTTGTTGCCAAAGCGGTCTTTTGTTTCCCTGCACTCTTCTTGGACATCGTCGGCTTTGGGTTGTTCCACCACTACCGGGGTTTGTGGCAGTTTGGCCCAACTGGTGCAACGGGTGAGCACTTGGCCCTTGTATCCGGTATAAGTTTCCCACTTTTGGCAAACTTGGCCTTGCGCTAGGGCCGCGGCGGTAAAAAGAAACATTGCGGAAACAGATAAAAGAATTTTTTTCATAAAACCTCCATAGGGTTATTATAGCCAATTTAGGGAGCATTGTTAAAATATGGTTGAAACAATACAAATTAAAACGCCCATTAAATGCTATGGGCAGAACTTTATTACCAAGCGTTGCGCGTTTACAGGCGATGTGCAAAATATGTCCGCCTTGTACGATAACGCCGCCGATACTCCGGCCACTTTTTACAACACGGACGTTACCCAGCCTAAAAACTGGCACGTGGCCTTTAAAGATAAGTACGGGCAAATTACGTCCCGCACCATAGACACAGTTATTTTGGAAAATTCCACCGCGGACAGCGTGGCTATTTCGTATTTAAACACACACGGGGAAACGGTGGCGTTAGGCACTTTCGCGCTTACGCAGAACAATATCTTAAAACTGACTCCTTTTACCGCGCAGGAAATTACGTTTGCGTTTACCTGTTCCAAAAATTACTTTGAAATTGGCGAAGTGCGCTGCTTAAAATACCTGTTTGATTTAAAGGCTACCTCGCAGGTTTCTATCGTTCCCAATACGCAAGGGGGCGAATATACCGCGCAGGACGGCAGTTATTATGCTTGGACGGATTACCACCGCCCCGGTGTGGAAATAAAGGTGTCTAACGGAAGTTATGCCCAATATAAGGTCTTGCGTGCACTGGTGCAAAACAACGAAAGCATTACCATTGTTCCGTTTAAAGAATTGGATTTTTTTGTGCTGGAAGGGCTGTTAGATAGGGATTTGTCTCCCGATTTAAACCGCTTTTCTGGCTTACTGGATTATACCTTAAAGGTGGTAAGCAAATGAGAACTGTACCCGAACCGATAAAATTAGCCCTGGCGGATGCGTCGCTACCCATTAAAAAGCGGTTGCTACTTTACCGCCGCAAATGGAATGCGGATACCCTTAAATATGCGTTAGAAACCAAGCCCATAGACGTTACGGATTTACTTATTGAGGCCGGCTCTATCAAAATGGCCCTTGATACCGACGAGGTGGATAAGTGGGACGCTTCCAATGTTACGCTCGTTTTTAACAACGAATTAAACTGTTTCAAAGAGGGCTTAACCGGGGGCCTATTTGAAAATGCCGTGTTGTGGGGCAGTAAAGTAGTTTACAACATAGAAACGGCCGAAAAGGGCGCTCCGACTGCCAGCATCACGGTTTTTACGGGGTTTGTGTATTCCTCGCCCGTATTCCGGGATAACGGCAACCGCTTGGAACTGACGGTTACTTCCAGTTTGGACGCGCTTGAATATGTAAGCGCGGAATCCTTTTGTTTAACCAAAACGGACGAACTTGCCACGGCGGTAACCTCGCAAGATTCCAAGGACCAAGGCAAAGAATTTGCCACCGCCGAAACAGGTGTGGGGTATGTGGACGAAGTGAAGTATGGCCGTACCTTGGAAACCGCCCAGTTATTGCGTAAGGGGGATGATTATACGCTTGAACAAACAAATGTGTATGACTATCCGGCGCAACTGAAACTACGCTTTACACCCAATACGGAGTATTCTGTTTGGCTTTCGTACCGTTATTGGCATAAAGATATGGCAATAGAGGATATTGTCAACGCCCTGCTGGATTTGGCAGGCGTGGAAAAGCGACAGGTAGAGAAAGCCGCCTTTTCGGGCGCTTCCGCCATTAGTTACGAGACACAGGAGCCTGTGCGCTTAATGGTAGAAAAAGACGAATACAGCGCTTATACTCCGGTTAGCGGAGAACTTTATGGAGTTAGTCCCAATTATAACAGCCGGATGATTATTATTGAACGTATTTTAAGAACTTACGGTGCCTTGCATACTAAATATCCGCTATGCATCCCTACCAAAAATGGATATATTCACGTTGGCGTTCTGACGGACTTATATGTGTACGCCTCGGAGACAGCAAGGGACTGGGCATCCTTGGATTTTGTAACCGAAGATGGCACGGGGTTGCGCCTACAATATAAAGGCGCGAGTTCAAATGCTACCATAGAGGCCTTGCCTATTTTGAAATATGCTTATTTGGCTAATGATGTTCAATGTGGCGCGCCCATTTACAGTGCCAAAAACCGTTGCTTTGTGGGTTTTGATTTTGACGAAAACGGAAAAGTGTCGCTCTATACCAATGTGGCACAGGTATCGTCCGGGGCTATTTCGCAAGGCGGTGGCCCCGTGGAAAAAACAGAGACGGATTTTACACTTGCTGGCACATTTAGCACACTGTACCATAACTTAACAATTTACGAGACTCCCTATGTGATGAAGAACAATTACTATATTGTCAGCCAGTTGGCGTGGCGCGGACAGCCTTTAACGGATTTTCAACCGGGACAATACATCAATGCTTTTTATAATAGCGTTTTTTCGGGTACGGACTATCCAAAAATATCCCTTACTCCCGGCCTTGTGTACCAAGTTAATTTGGGGCAAGAGGGCAAAAAGTGGAATAAATTGGAGTGCGACGTCTCCCCGCTGTACACCGGTGTAGGATCGGGCACTTGGACATATCAAGAGGGCCTAACAGACGGCCGCTATGATACGCCCATTAAAATTACCGCGGGCGAACAAATTCCATCCCCTGCGGACAAGTTGTGCGTTTCATACAGTTTGACGTCTGCGTCCGGTGCGGAAAAATTGGAGAATATTAAAATCAGCAAAGTTATTTCCACTACTGGGATTCCGCTTGTAAACCTAACGGAGTTAAATGTTAAAACTGCACTTGCCCAACTGGCGCAAATGGTTTCTTATGAAATCGGATTCAATCAAGACGGGATATTTTTCTTTCGCTCCCGCCAAGGCCGATACACAGATGTCAATTTAACGCCAAACATATTGATTGATACGGATAAATTTGATGCAGATATTGAAAAACTGGCAAACAGCGTTACTGTAAATTTCGGTATGTTTCAGTCTAAAATTGACGACTTTACGGAAAACAAACCCCGTCCAAACAGTATTGATATTTACGGCGTGCACGATGCGGTTATTTCACAGGGCAATTTTATTCCCGCTGACAATGTAGATGTTTCCCGTGCAGTGGCAAAGGCCAATTACGAGGCTTTATCCACGCCGGGATATACTTTGCAAGCGGAGTGCCGCCCTGATTTAAGTTTGGAGTTGGGCGATAAAATTACTGTCTGTGCCGAAAACACCAACATTGCCGCCAAAAATTGGAGCGATTACAACAAGTTCTTAAAATTGCCCGTTTGGAAACGTGTTTTTAAAATTACCGGGCTGGAACTTTCTTTTGCTAAACGCTTAATGACGCTTACGCTTAAAGACGTTACCACGGCCGCCGATGTGCCGACTATGGAATACAATGTGTATCAAACACAATTCCCGACCCCATTAAATTACAAGGAGTAACTATGTTTATTGAAGACAAAGAGGACAAAGTTTTTATCCCGCAAACAAAGCATACTATCACTGCGAGCGACTACAACCAAATCAAAAATGAAATTCAGGGCGCGATAGAACTGGCTGGTATGGAGCCAGAAAAAGATGTTATTCAGTTTCCAACGGCCATTAAACAGTTGACGGAGCAGAGTGGCACGGCCGAAATGGAAAAGATTACGGCAGAGGGTACCAAGCAGGTTGGAATTGTTACTGCCGCCGGGACGGCCCAAAAGGGCGTGGTCGAAACTGTCGGCGCGGAGCAAGTATCTGCTGTGGAGGCGGCTGGCACGGCGCAAGTAAGTAAGGTCCAAAAGGAGGGGAGCGAACAGGTTGCGGCCGCTAAAAACTGGGCCAGCAAAACAGACGGCCCGGTGGAGGAAGACCTTTATTCGGCTAAAAAATACGCGCAGGACGCGGCGCAAAGCGCGCAAAATTCCCGTGGACTTGCTATCGGGCAGTTAGCGTGGAGCCAGTCCTCATTAGCCAAAGACAACCCCGGCTGTTTGCCGCTTTGGACGGGCGAATGCTACACCAACGCCTCCACGCTGTACCCCGATTTTTACGCGTGGGTCAAAAGTCACCCTGAACTATGCAAAACCAAGGCCGAATACGACGAACTGGTGAATACGGCACAGGGGTGTCTGTTCTATGTGGTGGACGAGGTGGAGGGCTCCTTGCGTTTGCCCAAGTATAAGTTGGGCGGGCGCGTCTTGGTGGATAGCAAACAACCCACAGCAACATCCCCTTCTTGGTATAACTTGTATTCTGACGGCTGGCTTGAACAGGGAGGGTATTTTGCTAATCCTCAAACGATTGGTACAACGGCTATTACAGAAACCTTTTGGAAACCATACGCAACTCCTCCTACGTTGTTGTTTGGCAATATGTCAACTAGACACCAAGCCGCATACGATAGTGAACATTACCCTTATAATGTTACGGCAACTGGGTTCACACACGAGAACGTGCAACCAATAGGACAAGGGACCCGCTGGTATGCTTTCGGTTACGCGGCCGCTACTCCTATGGAAAATATCAAGTACCCTTGGATAGTATCTTTTACTGCGGCGGTGCCCGCTAGTACGGCACAGGCGGCAGAGTTTACAGGGGCGCTTGCCGGCAAAGCCAATATGGATTTGTCTAACGTGCCGAATGCTTCCAAATTGGCGTTACTGGATTTATTGGCTAAGGATACTGCCACTTGGGCGACCTTGGTAAACGCTACTGATTTTGTGGCTCCGTCTGCCGGGTGGATTAACTATGTGCCTACAAATAATGCTGATGCAACTATTGGTATCAATACCGGGTGGAGTAACTGCCTCGTCCAATTAGACGGCAAAACAATTATCAACCAATGTTATTGCTATGGCAAAAATGGAACTAACGCAGATGCGTTTGCTTTTTTTGTTGGCAAAGGACAAACGGTTAAGGCTAGGTTTGGTGTAGGAACGGTGTATTTTTATCCTTGCAAGGGGGCGAAATAATGTTTGCAAAAATTGTTAATCAACAGACCAAAGAAGTACAGGTAGTACAAGGGGCAAAATTAGCCCGTATTTTAGGCGCGGTGGAAATGGATGTAGAGCAGGCGTATAACGGGGCGTGGTATGTGAAAGGCTACGCGCCGAGCAAGCCTGAACCCACGGACGCAGAAAAGGTACAGGCGTTGGAACTTTCCACCGGGCTAACCCGTTCGGTGCGGGAACTGGTCCTTGCCGACAATAGCGGCGTAAGCGACTATGTGCGGGCCAAGGCGCAGGAAATGGAGTCTTTGGCTAATCTATTGCGTGGTGGGCCGGCTGAGTCCGCGCAGGCCGAAACCCAAAAAGAGGAGGGCCAATAATGGAATTAGACTTTAATGTGCTTTGGAAAGTGGCCGCTGTGGTATTTGCCGCCGGCGGGTTATGGAACGAACTGCGCGCTATCCGCAAGGACCTGTCCCGCTTGGAAGCCAAGCAGGACAAATACAACCACCTGCAAGAGCGCGTGGCCAAGTTGGAAGACAGTTGTGCCAACGCGCACAAGCGCATTAGTGAAATCCACTACCGCAGGAGGGAGAATTAATGGACCATGTAAAAGCCGCGACCTATATTCGCCGCTATGAGGGGTTTTCCAAACTCCCTTACAAGTGCCCCACGGGCCATTTAACTATTGGCTATGGGCACAATTTGGAAAACGGCATCAGCGCAAATGCCGCCTTGTTTATCCTGCAAGAGGATTTAACCCAGGCGGAACAAGCCGTCAAAAAGGCGTTCCCTTGGTGGTGGAAACTGGACGACGCGCGGCAATTTGTATTGGTGGATATGGCATTTAATATGGGCCTTGCGGGCTTAAAAGGCTTCAAAAAAATGCTTACCGCCGTGGAACAGGGCGACTATCAGACCGCCGCCAAAGAGATGTTGGCGAGCAAATGGGCGGCACAGGTGGGCCGCCGGGCGATAGAAAATGCCCGTATTATGGAAACGGGCCAATGGATTTAATTCCGTCGAATTCGCCGGAATTAAAAAGGGCCCCAATAACGGGGCCCAAAGAAAGATTATTTCCAAACCAAGGTAGGTTTTATCTTCTTGGCGGCGCAATCTGATAAATACATATTTATCAATTTTTGATATGGTACGCCAACATCTTGCGCGGTCTTTTTAAAGTATTCAATCGTATCCACATTTAGGCGGATAGAGATTTGCCGGCGCAAACGGGCGGCATACGGATTCGGTTGTGCATTGGTGAAATTATATTCTTTTTTCATAAGTTGCCCCCATAGGATTTACTTTCGTTTTTGGTCGCTTTGCGGGCGGAAATAATACGGATAATTTCGTCCTGTGCCCGGTAGCAATGGCAAACTACTAATAGTTTAAGCGACTGGCTAAGACCCAAAATGATGAACCTGTCTTCGGTTTCGGAGTGGTCCGGGTCCGCAATGATACGAGCGTTATCATCGTAAAAGACGGTCTTGGCTTCCTCAAACGATACCTTATGTTTGCGGATATTAATGGCGTCTTTTTTAGGGTCCCATTCAAAGCGTATATGTTTCATAATTATATTGTATATACAAAATGGGAAAAAATCAAGTGGAAAAATTAAAATAAAGGAGTGGTAAAATGGAACACATCAAAGAAGCAGTAGTATGGTTAAAAACCAACTGGGACAGCGTACTGGCCTTGTGGGCGTGCTTAATCGGCGCGGCGGAAATTATCGTCAAGTGGACGGACAGCAAAAAGGATGACGCAATCCTTGGCCGCGTGCGTGCACTTGGTGTAAAAGTGATTAGCATCCTCACCAAATTTGGCTTTGAACAGCCCAAAGTAAAGGTGGAAAAATAAATGACCCCTTGGGCAATAATCGGGGTTATCTGTGGTTTATTTGCGTTCGGGGCGGTAATGTACCGTTCCGGGCGCAAAAGCGCGGAAAATGCGGCCTTTAAGGCCAAGGAAAGGGAAAATGCAAAAGTGGATGAGGCGCTTCGCTCTGTTAGTCGTCTTAGCCGGGTGGATTTGCTTGCTCGGTTGCGCGAGCATAAAAAGTAATGCGGCGGTGTGCCGGATTCGTTTTGATTACCAAGACACGGGGCTTGAAGCCTTAAACGACCAAAACCTACGAGCCTTGGTAGCCTTTAAAGAGGTTTGTGAGTGAGCCCGCGTTGTAAGTACGCGGAGTATGACCCCTATTTTGGGGAATCTTTTTGCCAAAAAGTTGGTAAGCCTTGCCGGATTATTTGTAGAAAATGTAAAACAGGTGATAAAGTGCGTAGGATGCTTTGTTTTTGAGTTCCAAAAAATGTCAGAACTCTGACAAAACTCTGACACGCACCCCGCTTTTTGTTGCGCCTACCGCGCCTTTCGTAATATCGTTTTTACGACGATAGAATGATAAAAAAATCACTTTTTAGACGTAAAAAAGCCCTCCGACGGAGGGCATAAAAAAGAGCCAAGACGGGGGATCGAACCCCGGACCTATCGCTTACGAAGCGATTGCTCTACCAGCTGAGCTATCTTGGCATTACAAATCGTTCACTTCTAACATATATATTCTACAAAAAAACAGACAACTTTGCACACGCTCTCTTATTTCCCGACGGAAGAAATTATTTTTTGTACCTGCATTTCCAGGGCATTTATCTGCGGGTTATGGCGGTTTTTCTCCAAAAATTCATCTTCGGTTACTCCTTCGGGACCACGCTTGTAAGCATCTATCCACGCTTGGGCTTGCGCCGGATTGCGCTCCATTAGGGAAATGCTCGTCAAAAAGAGATAGGTTTCCGCATTTACCGGGTCCAGCACCAGCGAACGCTTAAAGGCCCGCTTGGCCTGCTCCATATTGTCCCGCGCAATTTGACTGTACCGCTGGAATTCGTCCGCGCTTTTGGCCTGCGCCGCCTCTTGGGAGGCCCGCAAAGCCATTGCGTAATACAACTGGCCGATATTTTGATGTAGGGCCGTATGATTGGGGGCATATTTAAGCACCCACGCAAAATCCGTTAAGGCCCGTTCATAATCGTTAGACGGTTTGTCCGTATCACCGCGCGCCGGGGAATATTGCGTTGTCAAATCAAATATAGTGGCAAAGGTGTTGGCGCGGTATTGGCGGTATTCCGTCAAAAGCGGGTTTAGTTTAACTGCCCGCGTAAAATAAGGCAATGCTCCCTCGGCGTTACCCATTTGCACCAGACGCACGCCTAAACTGTAATAATGGTTCGCCTGAAATAGCCCATAGAACCACACCAGTCCCGGCACGGTGGCGGCCAGTAACAGCCCGGTACGCGCCGCTCGGCTTGTCCACGCGGCCCGCAGGTACATATAGCCTACTCCCAGTATGCACCCTAACAGTACGGTCCACGCACAGCAGATTAAAAATCCGTCGCCGAGTTTACTGGCAGACATAGCGCCCGAAATTTCTTTAAATTCTCCCAGCACTTTCCACGCACCATAAGCCAACGCCCCCGCTAACACCAATCGTGTCCCCCACAAGAGCCACGGGGCCGAAAAGAAGATTTTTTCTTTTGAGTTATCTTCTTGCGGTGGGTTGGACAAGGCAATAATTACCCCGATAAATACCGCAAAAAAGAGCCCGCTGGAAGCAAAGCGCAAACTGATATCCACGCAGGCGTGCGCCATTAGTCCGGCCAGTGCCGTAGCATAGCCCAGTAAATAGAACGCTCTCTCGCGTTCTTCGGCGGATAGTTGGCCGGCTGTCTGCAAGTTTTTCCAAGCGCAGATAAACACGAAAATTATCAGCCACAGAAAGATTGCCAACCCCACCGTGCCCGTTGTGGCCCATTGTTCCAGATATTCGTTTTCGGCGTGTTGTGTTTCGGTGTTGTGGGAGTTTTCAATGTAAAAAATTTGCGGGCGTTTGTAGGCCGGATAAATAATTTTAAAACTGCCCGGCCCGGTGCCCATAACGGGGGAGTCTTGCACCATTTCAAAGGCGGCAAGCCAGGTAAACGAGCGGAAACTGACGGACTGAAAGCGTTTTGCCGTGTAGGTCCCCGCCAATATAAGGGCGGCGAGAAGCACTCCTGCCGCTGCAAGGTTTAATTTTTTTATATGTTTAGTGGGGAAAATACGGTTGGTAAACAGAAAAGTGCCCACCGCGGCCGCCGCCCCGTATGCCAGCCACGCGCCTTTGCTCTCCGTGAAGAATAGTTCTACTAGCCCAAGCCCCAAGAGTACAAGTAGTGATTTCTTGCGCGTTGCCAAATATTGTGCACCGGCGACAGCCGAGGCAAACACTACAAACGCGCCAAAAAAATTGGGGTTAGCGTGGGTGGAAAAAATGCGGCGCGTAAAGAAGCCCCGCCACGGCAGGAAATCCGCCCCCGGCCAAAAGCCGTCCACTATTTGCAACGCACCATAAGCAAACGAAATCCACGCGGCGATAATGATAAATTTAGTAAGCGTGCGGATATCTTTTTGTGTAAATTCAGTAGCGATTAACAGCATTATCCCGCCGTACATTAGCAAGCGGATAAATTCCTCGGCGCTTTCCAAATGAAAAGGCCCGCATATAAAGGAAATGATATTCCACCCGAGGTACGCAAATATAGGGA
The DNA here is from genome assembly GCF_021632165.1 of Candidatus Avelusimicrobium fimicolum. Classification (NCBI taxonomy): domain Bacteria; kingdom Pseudomonadati; phylum Elusimicrobiota; class Elusimicrobia; order Elusimicrobiales; family Elusimicrobiaceae; genus Candidatus Avelusimicrobium; species Candidatus Avelusimicrobium fimicolum. The sequence continues at coordinate 621 of NZ_JAJWTS010000012.1, read as the reverse complement.
ATAAAAACGGGAAATTTTGGCGCGTAAAAGGGCTTTTCCACTCGGCTATTTTAAGTGCGGCCCATAAGCCCAAAAGTACGATTGCCCCGGTGTGAAGCAGGGTTAATTTTACTTGGGCGGTGTCGTATGTTCCGGTAAAAAAAGAGATACTGACAAGCAGACATAGCCACCCGGTAACGACGGGCAAACATTTGCGGAGGAACGCCCCGAGCGGAGAGGTAGGGGCTTTTTTAGTGGGAGTGGAAATTTTTTTTGCGGACATACTTGTATTATAGCAATTAAACTGTGCCGGGCCCTAGCCACCCTGCTAGGGTTACTGAATCTGTTGTTTGCTTTTGTTGTTTATTGATTGGCTGTTAACGGGTCTAAAAGACCCGTATAAAAGAGTTTTTCCGTCTGGGTCCAAAAAAGGCTTGACTCGTTTTTTTTTTTTGATACAGTACCATTACGGTCCGGGGAGGGTTATATAAAAACTCCTACAGTCGCCCAAACCGGGCCGTACACAAGAGAAAGTGAAAAAGGAGAAGAAAAATGATTAAGAATAATAACAAAGGTTTCACGCTCATTGAGTTGTTGGTCGTGGTCCTTATCATCGGCATTTTAGCCGCAATGGCAATGCCT
>NZ_JAJWTS010000011.1:0-46030 GCF_021632165.1 Candidatus Avelusimicrobium fimicolum | reverse complement strand
GCTTTTAATAGTATATATTTTATAAAATACTTAAAGCACTATGAACGCGAAAAAACTGTTTTGGATTCTTTTTTTACTCAACCTGTTTAATTATATAGACAGGCAAGTGCTTTATTCGGTGTTTCCCCTCTTGCAAGCCGAACTCCGTTTAAATGATATGCACTTGGGGGCTTTGGCCTCCGCGTTTATGCTTGTGTATATGTTCTATGCCCCGTTTGTGGGGTACTTTGCCGACAGAACCCCGCGCCAAAAATGGATTGGCGCAAGCGCGCTTATTTGGAGCGCGGCTACCTTGGCCTGTTCCGCCGCAAAAGGCTATATCTCCCTGCTTTTTACGCGAGGGCTTATCGGCGTAGGGGAAGCCGGATTCACCACGCTTGCACAGCCGTTTTTGGCAGAGCATTTCCCTAAAACAAAACGAGCCACCGCCTTGGCCTGTTTCGGGCTGGCGTTACCCGCCGGGAGTGCGCTTGGATATTTGCTGGGCGGGCTTATCGGCCAACATTGGGGGTGGAGAGCCGCCTTTATGCTGGCGGGCATACCGGGTCTGTTTTTAGGTTTTTTAGCGTTTACCCAATTACAGGACAAACGGCGCCTGTCCCAAAAACCAGCCGAAATTCCGCATTTTAAAGAATATTTTGCCTTGTTAAAAAATAGACCTTTTTTATTTATTTGTTTGGCGCACGCAATGATTACGTTTATCATTGGGGGGCTATCCGCCTGGATGCCCACTTATTTGCACCGTTATTTGCAAATGGACGTAGCGCGTGCGGGCGCCGTTTTCGGGATACTGGTCGTCTTGTGCGGGGCGACTGGAACTTATTTAGGCGGTAAATGGGCCGATAAAATGCTTTTCTTTTCTCCCAAAGCCTACTTTTGGGTAATCGGGCTTGCATTAGCGGGATTACTGCCCCCTGCCTGGATAGGCATACACACAGGCTCCGTTATTTGCGCCCTGATTTGCTTTGGGCTAGCCATTACTTGTTTATTTCTGCCCACCGGCCCTGTGGCGGCAGCCCTTGTTTCCGCCACACGCGCGCCGGTACGTTCTATGGCTTTTGCCGTGAATATTTTTATTATTCACGCCTTGGGAGATGCGTTATCCCCGGTACTTATCGGGCAAGTTTCTGATGCGTGTGGATTAAAAGCCGCGGTGCTTTTGTGCTGTTTAGCGGCAGTCCCAGGGATAGTATTTACTTGGATTGCCTCCTCATACGAACGGCGGGGAACTAACCCTTTTTAACCATAGGCAAATTCAAAAAATCCATTTATACTTACAATAACAGCAGGGGAACCGAAAAGCAGGGGGATAGGGCCGCTGTCCTTGGCATTACAGCCGCCCGGAGTTGTACATACTTATCACCTAATGCCACAAAGGGAAGACAAAAAAGTCTTCCCTTTTTAGTTGGTACAAAAAAGGGACCAAACATTATGTTTGGTCCCTCTCGTTAAATCACTTACTTTTCGGATTAATTTACCGCATCAAAACCGGCTTGCAACGCTTTTTTATTCAGTTCCAGCATTTCCGGTTTGGCGCGTTTATAAACCTTTTTCATCGCGTGTGCCACGCTTTCCAGCGTAACAGCACCCGTCAGTTTAATAAAAGCACCTAATGCCACCAAGTTGGCAATGCGGTCCATTCCCAATTCCTCGGCAATTTTATTGCACGGCACGCACACCACTTTGATATCCGTGCGGGTAGGGCGGGAATTAATCAGCGAACTGTTAATAATCATTAGTCCGCCTTTTTTAAGCAAAGGCTCAAACTTGGGCAAGGACGGCTCGTTCATAATGATAACCGTATCCGGTGCAGACACAATCGGCGTATAAACCTCTCCGTCCGACACAACTACGGAACAGTTAGCCGTACCGCCGCGCATTTCCGGCCCGTAAGACGGCAACCAACTGGCGTTCTTTTTGTTTTCCACACCCGCCTGTGCGAGCAAAATCCCGGCAGAAATAACACCTTGTCCGCCAAATCCGGCGATTCTAATACCTTGATACATTATTTCGCCCCCTCGTCTTTGAATACACCCAACGGATATTGCGGCATCATTTGGGTACGCACAAATTCCAATGATTGCGGCACGCTGGCGTGCCAATTGGTCGGGCATTGGGAAAGCACTTCCACCATAGAGAAACCGACTCCGTTTACCTGGTTTTCAAACGCTTTTTTGATTGCCTGTTTGGCTTTCATTACGTTCTGCGGGCAGTCCACAGCCACGCGGGCCAAGTATTTGGAACCCGTAATCTGCGCGAGCATTTCGCACATATTAATCGGCCAACCCTGCAATTTGGGGTCGCGGCCTTTGGGGGCGGTAGTAGCCACCTGGCCGACCAATGTGGTCGGGGCCATTTGTCCGCCCGTCATACCGTAAATAGCATTATTGATAAAAATAACCGTAATGTTTTCGCTACGCACAGCGGCGTGCACAATTTCGGCCATACCGATAGAAGCGAGGTCGCCGTCGCCCTGATAGGAAAATACGATCGCCTGCGGTTTGGAGCGTTTTACACCGGTAGCAATCGCCGGACCGCGTCCGTGCGCGCCCTGCACCATATCGCACGCAAAGTAAGAATCCGCAAACACGGCACAGCCCACCGGGGCCACGCCGATTACACGGTCCGCAATGTTAAGTTCATCAAACACTTCGCCCATTAAGCGGTGCACAATGCCGTGTCCGCAGCCGGGACAATAGTGCATTGGCACATCAGTTAAACTGGCGGGTTTTTTGGCTAAAATGGTCATAAATCTATTTGCCTCCTTTCAGGTCGCCCTGCATACCCAGGGTGGTATCACGCTGGCAGTTGTAGGTAAACCCGGCGGCGTGTTCTTGCAAATCAAACAAGCCGTCCTTTTTGCCCGTAAGCGCGGAGCGCACGGCAGTTAAAATGGTAGAACCGTCCGGTTGCCCTCCGGCCGGATAGGCATTTAAATAAACGGGTGTTTCGCCGTTTACAGCCAGTTTTACATCTTGCACCAACTGGCCCAAACTCTGCTCCACGCACACGATGGCTTTGGTTTTGGAAGACAGTTCCGCCAAACGCTTGGACGGGAACGGCCACAGCGTAACCGGGCGGAAGAGCCCCACCTTCAAGCCTTCTTCTTTGGCTTTATTGACGGCTTCCAAGCACGCACGGGAGGACAAGCCATACGCCACCAACAGCACATCACAATCTTCCGTATTGCGTTCTTCCCAGCGGGTTTCGGTCTGTTCAATCAAACCATAGCGTTTAGCGCGCTCTACCACGTCGGCAATCAAATTATCGCCTTTGTAGGAAAAAACATTATTCTTTTTTTGTCCGTTTTTATGGATATCCACCGCCCAATCAAACTTGCCTAATTGGTTGGGGTCAACAGGGTCAAAATGAAAGGACATACTTTCCATCATCTGCCCCAAAATACCGTCGGCTAAAATCATACAAGGCATACGGTATTTTTCGGCCAAGTCAAAGCCGAGTTTCGGGAAATTGCCCAACTCTTCTACGGAGTTCGGAGCCAAAACGATAATATGATAATCCCCGTTACCGCCGCCGCGCGTGGCCTGGAAATAATCCCCTTGCGCACCGGCAATACTGCCAAGCCCCGGGCCGCCACGCATTACGTTTACAATCAGGCAGGGCAAATCGGCACTGGCTAAATAAGTAATACCTTCCTGCTTCAAACTGATACCCGGAGAGGAAGATGACGTCATACTGCGGGTTCCGGTAGCGGCCGCGCCATACACCATATTGATAGCGGCGATTTCACTTTCGGCCTGGACAAACGAACCGCCGGCATCAGCCATATTGGCAGACATAAATTCCGGCACTTCGTTTTGAGGGGTAATCGGGTAACCGGCAAAAAAGCGGCAGCCTGCGCGGATAGCGCCTTCGGCCAAGGCTTCGTTGCCTTTTCTTAATGTTTTTTCGGTCATAGGTAAAAGGTCCTCAAATCGTTATTCTTTAATTACCGTAATGGCAATATCGGGGCACATCATATAGCACATCTTGCAGCCGATGCAGTCCTGCGGACGTTCCATAACGGCAGGGAAATACCCTTTTTTGCTAATGGTTTCGGCTTTGCCCAAGCATTTTTTAGGGCAAGCGCTGACGCACAGATAACAGGCTTTACATCTATTCGCGTCCACTTCAATTCTTGGCATAATTCTCCTGTGGGTCCGGGGGTAGAACCGGAAAAACCCATATATAAAGTATATGACTTTTGCCAGTGCAAGCGCAATAATAAACACCCTTTTTTGCTACAATAATTTTATGGATAAAAACACTTTACTCACCCAGTTAGAAGCCTTATTATCCGCCGAAACGGACCCTGTGGCCAATATGGCTAACACAGCAGCCCTCGTGTATAACGGACTGGCGGGATTAAATTGGGCGGGTTTCTATTTGCTAAAAGAGGGTGTGCTGGTACTGGGGCCATTTCAAGGGAAGCCAGCCTGCGTGCGGATTTCCGTAGGACGCGGGGTATGCGGAACTGCCGTTCAACTGCGTAAAACTGTTTTAGTGCCGGACGTCCACCAATTTCCGGGGCATATTGCGTGCGATTCGGCCTCGCAAAGTGAAGTGGTGGTCCCGCTTATCAAAAATGGCGTGATTTTAGGTGTGTTGGATATTGATTCCCCGCACAAGGGCCGTTTTAGCCAAGAGGACCAGGTATTTTTTGAAAAAGTAGCGGAAATTTTGCTAAAAAATTGCCATTTTTAATGAAATAAAATATTTTTCTCCGTCGTAGAACGCAGAAAATATTGCCGAAGTGTCCTAAATTTTGTATTATATTTAGGTAATGCCGAGGTAGCTCAGTGGTAGAGCACTGGTCTGAAAAACCAGGTGTCGACAGTTCGATCCTGTCCCTCGGCATTTTCCTTTTGTTTAAAAAACCCCGCTTTTGGCGGGGTTTTTTATTGCACATAAATAGTTTCTGGATACGGACTTCAATCCTCTTTGCGTACCGCATAAGCGGTTACACACCATATCTGCTATGGTTCCAAAAACAGATTAAATTTTTACTGCTTAAAAATTTCCTCCTAGCGCAACTGGATAAGCGCAAAGTGCAGGTATTCCGTTTCCGGCATACCGATAAGCACTGGGTGGTCCTTGGCTTGCCCGCGCAGTTCAACCAATACCGCCTTGCGGCCCGATTTGCTCACGCCTTGGCGGATAATATCCACAAACAGTTCGCGCGAAATATGGTGCGAACAGGTGGAAAATGCCAAATATCCACCCGTTTTAATACCCTCTAAGGCCATTTTAACGAGTTTTACATAAAGCCCCACGGCTTGCGGCAATGCCTTGCGGCTTTTGACAAAGGCGGGCGGGTCCAACAGCACCATATCGGGCTGGTCGGGCAGTTCGCCTTTCTTCATTGCCGAGAGCAAGCGTTCGGCGTCGTCGCGGTGGAATACCACGCGGTCGGATACGCCGTTTAATTCGGCATTATTTTTAGCAAATTCTACCGCAGCGGCAGAGGAGTCGCACCCCCACACCTGGTTGGCCCCGGCCAAGGCGGCCGTAATACCAAAGGACCCGATGTAGGAATACAAATCCAACACCAGTTTATCTTTAAAATACGGTTTCAAAAATTCGCGGTTTTCGCGCTGGTCAAAATAAAAGCCCGTCTTTTGTCCGCCGCGGATAGGAACAATATACTTTACGCCGTTTTCTTCAATCTCCACCGTTTCAGGCACTTCGCCAATGATTTCGGGCGTATTAGAAAGCCCTTCCAACGCGCGGAAGGCGCTGTCGTTCTTGTAATAAATGCCTTTGGGCTTAAAAATCTTTTGCACGGCCTTGGTGATTTCAGGCTTTAATTTTTCCATACCCGCCGTCAATACATCTATGACCAAGATATCGCCGTAGCGGTCAATCACCAACCCCGGCATATTATCGGCTTCGCCATAGCACATACGTCCGTACTTACGCACGCCGATTTCCTTGCGGTAAGCATAGGCATTATCTATATTTTCAAATACGAAATCTTCCGGCAGTTCGCCCTCGCCCTTCATCAGCAAGCGCACGGCAATTAAACTGTGCGGGTTGAAAAAACCAATGCCCACCTGTTTGCCCTCGTGGCTGACGACACGCACAAGAGAACCCGGCTCAATAGATGTATCCAAGCCGTCAATCTCATTTGAAAAAACCCACCAATGGCCCGCCAGGAGCCGTCTTTCTTCTTTTACTTTTAAGGTAATTTGAATCATATTAATTTTTAGAAACCTCTTCTACCGGAGTAATTGGCAATTTGGCCGCACATAACGGGCATTCCTTTGCCGTAAAAGTCTGCATCGGGTAAGACAAAAGCGAGCGAAGCGGCACAGACAAGGGCAAATAACCCATAGAACGGTCCACAATCACCCCCACGCCAATTACATTTCCGCCCAGTTTACCCACCAGGTCAATAGCCTTATTAATTTTGCGTCCGGAAACGGCCACGTCGTCCACAATGAGTACGTTTTCACCTTCTTTTACGGTAAAATTATGCTTTAACACCATTTCGCCGTTATCGTCGCGCGAGGCAAAAATAGCACGAACGCCGCGGGCACGGGCTACTTCCTGCGCCAAGACGGAATCGGACGGTGTAAGCGCCATTACCACATCTGCCGGCTTGGTAAATTTATCCGCCAACGCCCCCGCAATTTTTTGCGCTAAATTAGGGTGCTGCATTAAGAGCGAGGTTTGAATATACGTCTGGCTGTGAAAGCCCGACGGCATGACAAAATGTCCTTCTAAAATGGCGCCGTGTTCTTGCAACAGGCACAGTACGTCCATATTATTTCTTGGCATTAAAATCTCCTTGGATAAATTTAGTTGCGGCACTAAAATCTGTCGGTACGCCTTTTTCCTGGGCGGCGCGTATCGTTTTGCCCGTTTTTTTGGCGCGCAGCATTTCCAGTTTCGGCTTTAACATTGACGACGACACCCTAAACGCCAATGCCGGATTTCCCGACTCGTCCGTTAGGTTTTCAGCCAACGCGCCAGAACGCGACGTGTTGGTAAACATCGTCCATATTATGATATCAAAATTTTCGTCCACCCAGTTAGTCCAACCGCTGACCGCGGCGGAAAGCGTAGGGCCAACCGTGTAGGCATTGTTTACCGTCATCGGCCCTTTATTAAATTCTACCGAGGCGGCCATATCGGTAAACGGCACATCTTTAAGCACCTGCCCCACCTTAAAACTTCCCGCACGTTCCATACGGTGCATAATCAAAAACGGTTGAAAGGTAATGTTAAGCGCCTGCTGTTCTTCGGCCCATTTTTCCATTTGGTGAATCACTCCACCCTCTAACCGCGCGTGCAAGGGCCCGGACAGTTGCTTCATACCGGCCTTAAAACCCGTAAAATCAAATTCCGCACTAAAACGGTTTCCCGATAATACTTGAGTGGAAAAAGTATCTGCCGTCAGCGTTCCTGCAAAATTGGGCATAAAGCCGGGCAGGCGGTCGCGAAAGTTGCGCAGCCAGGCAAGCGGCCCGTCCACTGGGGCTTTAAATTTGCCGCCGTGCTTGGTGAGCGGCACAATAACCGTTACAAAATCCCGCACCGTTTCAATAAAAGCCATCGGGTCCAGGTGTTTCCAATAAATAGATGTGCGAATTTTACGCCGGGCACTTTTTAAATTTCTAACAGACAAATTCATTTTAAACGGTACACCGTTTAATTCACACGAGGCTATATTCGCATACAAATTGCCCTTGCGCCAACTGGCACTTAAATTTAGTTTTTCAAATACCGAACGGTCCACCGTTACCTTTCCGTCCGTCGTGGCAGCATACAAATCGGTAAAATCTTTTTTGGCTTGGAACTCACCGGTAATGTTATCGGCCTTAAAGCCATAGAGCAAGGCCGAAGCCTCTTTAACCTGTGCAGTAACAAGCGGAAGCGCATACTTGCCGGAAGTGTGCGTAATCCGGCCCGCCAAAGAGCCTTGCCCGGTCAGTTTATATTTAGACATCAACGGATAATATTTTTCCTTGTCGGCCAAATTAAAGAAATTGGTGGATACCTGCAAATCGGCCTCAAAGGGGGCTTTTTCAAAATCTACCGCACCGGACGCCGTTAATTTGACATCTGCCGCGCTGGCAGTCAGTTGGTTTAATTTCAATAAACGGTAGCCGTTTGTCAGCACGCCTTTGGCAGTAAGCGTGGCTTTGGGAATAGAAAAACGGCCTTTTTCGGCGTGAAAAAGGGATAAATCCTTGTCTTCAAACGCCGGAACGGAGGCTTTGATATTAAAATAGGGAGTCCGTAAATTATCCAAATCTAATAAAATATCCACAGGTTTTTGGAATAAATATACCTGCGTACGCAAACTGCGCAGGGCAAAATTCTGCCACTCAAAATCTGCAAAATTAACGTGCCCCGCGCCTTTAATTTCCATATCCGAAATGTTATCCCCCCACTTATTGCGGAGCACCATTTCCGCCGAAAAGCGCGACAATTCATTAAAGCGGAGACGCTCAAAATGAACATTAAGCCCATATACTGCGTGGGAAAGGCCAGCGCCCAAATCCTTGTAACTTACCACGCCGTTTTTAACCGTCCAATCTTCTACGCTGACGGTAAATTTTTTACCTGTCAGTTCGCTGGTATAGACGGAGCGTTCCTCCGGCACGCGGATTTGAGGCATATTATAGGTGCCGTCCGCCTTACGCACCACATTAAAACGGGGCGCGTTTAAGGACACCTCGTCAATTACTAATTGCTGGTTTAAAAGCGGGAGCATATTAAAACGAAGCGTTACAGACTCGGCCGAAACAAAAGCCTTGCCGGGTTCACCGTCCGTATCCAATACGGCAAACCCCTTTAATTCAAGCGTATTTATAAATTTTAAATCAAGCGAAGAAATAACAACAGGACGGTCCAAGCGGCGCTGTAATTCGTCTGTAATAATTTCGCTAATATGCTGGGCATTAAAGGTTTTTAAAAACAATAGCCATAGCCCTGCACAGATAAGCATAAAAAACATAGCCGTAAACAACACCGTGCGCAAACTTAAAATGCAGCACGATTTGAAAAACCGCCACAACCAACGAAAAAATCCTTTCTTTTTATGTTGCTTACCCATATTATTTGCCGGAATTTACCATTTTCTCTACTATATAGTTTACTATAATTCGCCAGATATTGACGGTTCCCGCCAAGATATTTTTCCCGGCCGATACCAAAGAAACCGTTTCCGGGAACAAGGCCTTTAATACCACCGCCAATACTACCAAATTGGCAAGTGTAATCATTACACCGGAAAAAATTTTCCCGCCTGCAATTTTTAAATCGGGCTGGTCGGCTTCAAACAAGGTTTTAAAAGTTTGCACAAAGTGAAACGCGGTTAAAAAGCCGATGACAAATAAAAACACCTGCCGGTAAGGAGTTAAATCTACAAACAAATCCGTTACAGCATACAGCAGGGCCGCCGCAATCACATACAGCGGCACAAAATACGGAGCCAGCACCACAAACGCATTACAATTATCCATTTTTACATATCCGCTATCCTGGCCGACGGATACATCTTTAATACGGTACCCGCACACAAGCGCGGCGAGCGCGTGTGTCATTTCGTGCCCGAAAACATACAAGCGGGAAAAATTATAATATCCATAATGAATACCGCAGTAAATAAGAACCCCTAAAACAAAACTGAGTGCCGCACCCAAATTACCCAATACCGCACACAAGATTTTACCTGTCTCCAAGAGTGTAAAAAAAGCCGTAGGGAGCAAAATAAGGGCAAATAAAAATTTTATCGGGCGCCAAAGCATTAAAATTTCTCCGTCCAGGCAAGGGTTTTATATTGTTCATTGGCCAAGCAGCGCGCCGCGGCGATTAAGACGGCACTTGCACCGCACGGGCGCAAATCTGTACCTAAAAAACTCCGCACGGCACCGATAACGGCATTTTTATAAAGAGGGTTCTCCCTCCCGTCAGGAACTTGTAAAGAACCTTGGTACAACACGGTTTGGCCAAAACGGCGGATAGCCCCGCCCAAAATCTTATGTCCGTCCGCCGACAGTAAATCATTTTCCACCGGATTTATAAAGCAGGCACTAGCCGTATGGTTTACGCTGGGAGCATAGGCGGAAGCGGGCAACGCCTTATTAAATGACATACTGTTTATCCCGCGCGCGGCAAGTTCCGCCAAAATAAAATGATGAAACTTTTTATAAATATCGCTTGGACGTTCGGCTGATACAAACACCAAGGAAAAGGTCAAATCGCTTTGGTGAAAAACTACCCCTCCCCCTGTGGGGCGGCGGGCATACGGGCCAAAAAAGGCGCGCGCCGCAAGTGTTTTTTTCACTTCGTGCGCGAATTGGGAATAACCAAAAGTAACAGCGGGGCTGTCCGTCCAACGGTAAAAGCGCAGCGTAATTTCATCCGGACGGGTGCGCACAAGGCACTCGTCCAAAGCCATTTGCTCATACACGTTTAATGACGGGGCGGACAAAAGTAAATTCATATGATATATTTTACCAGTTCCGGGGCTTCCTTTGGCGCGTGGAAAAATATTAGTTCTCCGCATACAGCACACAGGCCGCTCACCCAGAGCGGCCTGTTTACTAAAAACAACGATTTACTTTGCTAATACTTTGCCAACCGACCTTACCAACGCAGGTTGGGTTCACGCGCGGCAGACACCTCATCAATACGTTTAACACATTGAGTGTGCGGGGCATCTTTTACGACTTGCGGATCGGTCTTAATCTCGTCGTATATTTTATCCATTGCAGCCACAAACGCATCCAACATTTGTTTACTTTCGGTTTCCGTCGGCTCTATCATCATTGCTTCCGGCACAATAAGCGGGAAGTAGATAGTCGGCGCGTAAAAGCCGTAATCCAACAAACGCTTGGCGATATCGGAAGTATGGACACCGTTCATTTCCGCCGGATTCTGTGTCAGCACACACTCGTGCATACAAGGACTGTCAAAAAACGCATTGAACTTGCCCTTTAATGCCACGCGGATATAATTCGCGTTCAATACGGCATTTTCGGCAATTTCTTTAAGCGTTTTGCCGTCAAACTGGCGCAAGTAGCAATATCCGCGCAAACATACAGCAATGTTCCCGTAAAAGGCTTTCATTTTACCCAAACTTTGAGGCATTTTGCCGGACAAAGTGTATCTTCCGTCTTTAAGTTCCACCGTCGGTTTAGGCAAGAACGGCGCCACGTGCGCCGCCGCGCCCACAGGGCCGGAACCCGGGCCACCGCCGCCGTGCGGAGCGGCAAATGTTTTATGCAAGTTTAAGTGCATAATATCTACGCCGAAATCGGCGGGCTTGGCTAAACCGATTAAGGCGTTAAAATTCGCCCCGTCCATATAGAAAAGCGCACCCGCCTTATGTACCATATCGGCAATTTCGCGCACGTCTTTTTCAAAGAGACCCACCGTATTGGGAACGGTCAGCATTACGGCGGCGGTTTTGTCGGACAGGGCGGCCTTTAAGGCCTCTTTATCCACACAGCCGTCGGAGCCGGATTTAATGTTCACCACCGTGTATCCCGCCATATGTGCCGTAGCAGGATTCGTGCCGTGGGCGGTATCGGGCACAATCACTTCGGTACGTTTAAAATCTTTGCGGGCATCGTGGTAGGCGCGGGCAGTCATAATGCCGGTTAATTCCCCGTGCGCGCCGGCCGCCGGCTGCAAGGTGAACGAGGCAAGCCCCGTAATTTCCTTTAAAAGTTCCTGCAAGTTGTACATCATTTCCAAGGTCCCCTGCACCGCGCTTTCCGGCGCAAACGGGTGGGCCGACGCAAAGGCCGGCAGGGCGGAAAGCACATCGTAAGCCTTGGGGTTATATTTCATTGTACAGGAGCCAAGCGGATAAAACTCGCCGTCCAAGCAATAGTTCAGTTCCGACAGGCGCGTAAAGTGGCGCACGGTTTCAAATTCGCTTATTTCGGGCAATTTGGGCGCACTTTTACGCAAATATTCCGCCGGCAAATAATCAGCCGCACGCTTTGTAACAGCGGCAAAGCGCACCCCGCGGCGGCCCGGCTGGGATTTTTCAATAGATAACTGGCTATGTTGTAAAATTTCTTCCATATTAAATCCCCTTTAAAGCCGTTTGATAGGCTTTTAAATCTGCCTCTGTTTTGGTTTCCGTAGCACACACCAAAAGGCAATTTTCCATCCCTTTCAGTCCGGCAAGCGCATAGCCCGCGCCAAGCCCCTTCTGTTCCAATTTGTTAATAATATCTTGGGCAGGAACCGGGCACTCCACCACAAACTCGTTAAAGAACGGGGCGGAATATTTCAGTTTAAAGCCGGGCACTTCGCTAATGAGGTCGGCTAATTCGTGTGCGCGCTCCAAGTTCAGTTCGGCCACTTCCTGCAAGCCCTTGGGGCCAAGCAGTGTCAAATAAATGACCGCGTTTAACGCGCACAGAGCCTCGTTGGAGCAAATGTTAGAAGAGGCCTTTTCGCGGCGGATATGCTGTTCGCGCGCCTGTAAGGTCAGCACGAAAGAGCGGCGGCCGTCTTTATCTTTGGCAATACCCACAATGCGCCCCGGCAGTTGGCGCATATATATTTTTTTTGCCGTCATAATGCCCAGCCCCGGCCCGCCGAAATTCACCGCGTTGCCCAAAGGCTGTCCCTCGGCTACGGCAAAATCAGCATTAAACGAGCCGGGTGTTTGCACCACACCGAGCGATATCGGGTTTACAAGCGCGACCAACAGCGCCCCCGCATTATGAACCAAGTTGGAAATTTCCCCGGCCCGTTCCAAACAGCCGAAAAAGTTGGGCGTAGGCAATAAAAACACGGCCGTTTTATCCGTTAGTTTAGCCTTTAAAGCCGCCAAATCCAACGTGCCATCCGCCGACAGTGGGGCTTCGGTTACTTGTACACCCGGCAAGTGGCGTACATAAGTATCAAGCACCTGTTTATAGTGCGGATGCAACGCAGCAGAAACAATAATTTCCTGACGGCCCGTAATACGAAGGCATGCCAAAACGGCCTCTGCCGCGGCGGTAGCGCCGTCGTAATGGGACGCGGTGGCTACATCCATATCCATTAAGGCGCAAAGGCAACTTTGAAATTCATAAATCGTCTGCAAGGTGCCTTGGCTGGCCTCGGCCTGATAAGGCGTATAAGCGGTTAAAAATTCCCCTCGCGAAGAAAGGGCATTAACTGCGGCGGGAATAAAATGTTCATAAATACCGGCGCCAATAAAATTGTTGAGCGGTTTATTTTTCTCCGCCAACGCGTGTATATGCGCGGTAAGTTCTTGCTCCGTAAGGGCTTGGGGCAAATTTAAGACGGGGTACAGCAAATCTTGCGGAATTTGCGACAGCAACTCTTTTACGGACGAAACGCCGATTTTAGCCAGCATTTCTTTTTGGTCCAATGGAGTATTTGGGATAAACATTGATAAGTCCTCTTGGTAAAATCCCCCGCTTATCGCGGGGGATAAATAGTCCGGGCAACTGTTATTTGGCGAGGGTGGCTTTGTAAGCGTTTACGTCAAGTAAGTTGTCGTATTCGGCGGGATTGCTCATTTTAATTTTGAACAGCCAGCCGTTTCCGTGCGGTTCGCGGTTTACAAGAGCCGGGTCGCCTTCCAAGGCAGAATTGACTTCCACAATTTCCCCGCTGACAGGTGCATAAATTTCGCTGGCAGATTTAACAGATTCAATCACACAGCAATTTTGTCCGGCCGTAACCTTTTGGCCCACCTTGGGCAAATCTACAAATACGATATCGCTGATTTCTTCCTGCGCGTGATTGCTGATACCCACAGTGGCTACGCCGTCTGCGGCACAGGCCCACTCGTGCGTTTTAGCAAAGCGGCAATTTTCTTCGGTATGCATAACTAATTTCTCCTTAATTTAAACCCGGTTTTTATAAAAGGGTGTTTTGACGGTATCGGCTTTTACCCGTTTACCGTGAATTTCAATTTCCACTTCCGTCCCGGCCGTTACGTCCAGGGCCGCATAACCGACGGCAATGCCTTTAAATAAGGGCGAATATGTCCCGCTGGTCAGCGTGCCTTTTTCCTCCGCGCCCACAAATATTTTGCATCCGGCGCGGGGCACTCCGGCAGACTTTAACACAAAGGCCGTCAGTTTTTCTTTAAGCCCTTGCGCCTTTTGCGCGGCAAGAGCCTCTTTTCCTACAAAATTTTCTTTGGCTAATTTTACCACCCAACCGCAGTTGGCTTCGTACGGTGTGCGGGTTTGGTCCGCATCCGCCCCGTTAAGCAAGTACCCGGCTTCCAAGCGCAGCACATCACGCGCCCCCAAACCGCACGGAGTAACCCCGTGCGCGAGCAAGGCGGCCCACAGTTCTACAATTTTATTGTTGGGAAGCATAATTTCCACGCCGTCTTCCCCGGTGTATCCGGTACGGGTCATATAACCGCGTGCGCCAAAAAGTTCAATTTCTTTAATGTGAAAGCGCGGCAAATCGGCGGCTCCGGCCACAACTTTGTCCGCCGTTTCTACGGCTTTGGGGCCTTGCAAAGCAATCATTGCCCAGTCAGCGCTTTCGTTGCGCACCGTAACATTAAAGTTTTTGGCCTGCTTAGTAAACCAAGCGAAATCGCCGTCAATACAGGCGGCATTTACCACCACTAAAAATTTTTCAGGAGTTAGGCAAAAGGAAATGGCATCATCAATAATAGTGCCTTTTTCCGTTAAAATATGGGAATAAGTACCCACCCCGGGGGTATTTTTTATATTGTTGCAGTTAATGTATTGTAAAAAGGGCCAAGCGTCTTTGCCTTCTACAAAAAACTGCCCCATATGGGAAACATCAAACATCCCAGCGGCTTCGCGCACGGCTTTATGCTCGGCCAGGATTCCCTTAAACTGCACCGGCAGCAACCAACCGTGAAAGTCCACCATTTTTCCGCCGGCGGCTTCGCAAGCGGCGCAGAGCGGAGTAGTCTTTAAATCGGTATGAGTCATTACGCCTCCAAAAGTATATGTTCATTGTATAAAATTTAATCGTTTTTTATACAATATAAATATGGCAGATACGCAGAGTGTCGTAAGCGACGTAAAACTATTTATTGAACGGCTGAAAAAAGAATTGCCCGAAGTGTTCGGCAAGCAGGATTCGTCCGCCGCGGAGCAAACCGCTCCCGCAGGCGAAAACAAGGTGCTTTACAACGGCAATTTTTACGAGGCCCGTATGTACCTGACGCCCGACCAAGAGGAAGGCGTAGCGTTTGACGGGGAAATTTTCCACGTCTATTTACACACCAAAGAATCCGACCCGTCCGCGTTGGTTACGGTTTGGCTGCGCGAAAAAGCCAACGAAACCTTAAAAGATAAAACAAAAGAGTGGGCGGAAAAAATCGGAGTGGAATACAACAATATCGTTATTAAAGACCAACGCACCTGCTGGGCCAGTTGTTCGGGCAAAAAAAACATTAACTATTCTTACCGTATTATCAAAATGCCCCTGGCGGTACAAGACTACCTAATCGTACACGAACTGTGCCACCTGGTGCATATGAACCACGGGCAGGAATACTGGCAATTAGTGGCGCAATTTTGCCCCGACTACAAAAGCCACCGCCGTTGGTTAAACGACAACAAAGGCTCCATCTTTGCCGAGGTAGAACTGGCTTACCGCGAGCCGCCGACAGACGACCAGAAAGAGAACCATCCGCAAAATTAGACAGTAAAAACCGCCGGTGCGAATTTCCGGCGGTTTTTTATAGGAGACCTCCCGCCCCTGGCTTGTGGGCTGGGAAGTAATGGTTACTTAAAGAGTATGGCAGACCCGTTATCGGGGCGGACAACCGTCAAAGAATCCTCGCTTACGCCGCCAAAGAGCGACACGGGGAATTTGTTTGGAACCGAGTTTGCAAACGCTACCAGTTTGCCGCGGAAGAACACAGGCGTACCGATTTTAAGAGACGGTTTCATACCCATAGCCCGGCGGGCACGCGGAGAAATTACCCCCCGATTCGTAAAGAACTGCGCAAGCATAGCCGCACCGTCATTAGAATACGTCTGCTGCAAAGATTTCCCCGCGGCAATATGGGCGATTTCCACTCCCTTCAAATCTTGTACAAGCGCGCGTTTTACATACAGGCGGGCAAATTCCCCCTGCACGCTTACGCTGTTAGCCGTACCCACGGCCTGTTTCCCGTTGGCAAAGCGGAGCGTAACCTTTTTCATTTGGTATCCGTCGCCCCCTTTAAAGCAAGCGGACAAGGTGGCCACGCGCGGAGTGCCCGCCAAAAGAACACCTTGGCAAGTTTTGGTTTGGCGGTCCACTTTTATCAGAACATCTTTAAAGCCCGGGCGGCGGCGGGAAACCATATCGCTGAGCCTAACAGGTTTTTCAAATTCGGAAACCAATGTAACTTCGGCTAATTTGTTATCCAACGCACGGGAAACATTACCGTTTTTACCCGTGTTAGTGGCGGCGGAAGATAAACTCCATACGCCCACGCAGGCGGCCGCGAATAAAATTTTTGCAAAATTCTTATAGTTCATTTTTCTTTTTCCTCTTTATGCACAACTTTGATATATTTATTATAGCAAAAGTTAGCCTAAACTAACAAATATTTTTTAAAAAATATTTTCTCCGTCGTAAAAAACAGAAAAAATATTTTTATTTTTTTATTAAAAAGTTAGGTTATGCTAATTTTAGTAGAAAATAAAACCCAAAACACCGCAGGCAAATATAACGGCAATCGGCCCTGCTTTAAATTTCCCCACCGCAATAAAGGCGGACAAAAACAAAAGCACGCTCTTGTAATCCACAAAGTTTTCGCCGTTGCACAGCACCAAGGCCGCCGCCGCAATCAGCCCGATCACGGCCGGGCGAAGGCCCTTAAAAACATTTTCCACCGCTTGCGCGTGGCGGTATTTTAAAAAGTAGCGGCTAACCAGAAGCATTAAAATAAATGACGGCAAGCACACCGCAAAGGTGGCAATCACGCTGCCCCACACACTGTGTGCGGCGGTATATCCCGTGTAAGTGGCCAAATTAATCCCCACCGGGCCGGGGGTTACCTGGCTGATAGCCACCACGTCGGTAAATTCGGACGTCGTCAGCCACGCCTGTTTGTAAACCACTTCATTTTGGATAAACGAAATCATCGCATATCCGCCGCCAAAGTTAAAAAGCCCGATTTTAAAAAACGTAACAAAAAGTTTCCAGAAAATCATTTTGCGCCCCCGTGCACACGGCCATATAAAAAACCGCCCAGCCCGGCCGCCAACACCACATAAACCGGGGACACCCCCAGCAACCACACCAAAAGTGCAGAAACCGCCGGAAGCCAAGCCGTTTTATAGGTAATACCCGCCGTTTTAGCCAAGCGGAACACTGGGACAGCAATCAGGGCTACTACCGCCGGACGAATTCCTAAAAACACACGCTGAACTATCGGGTTTTCTTTAAAATTATGAAAGAAAAGCGCAATAAGCAAAATGATGATAAACGACGGGAGCGCCGCCCCCAACGCACAGCACACACTGCCCCAAAAACCCTTCATCTTATACCCGGACAAAATGGCAATATTGATAGCCAAAATACCCGGCGCGGCCTGGGCCACAGCGGTTGCATCTAAAAATTCCTGTTCGTCCAAGTACCGGCCTTTATCTACCAATTCCCGTTCAATGAGCGGGAGCATTGCATATCCGCCGCCCAAGGTAAATGTACCGATTTTGGCAAATATCCAAAACAAAATCAAATACGTTTTCATTACGTATATTGTACTATTTAGCAGGGAACGCTAACAGTTCGGCGACGGAAATTTTTAAACCGCACGCAATTTTGCGCAAATTGAGCAAAGCCAAGTTCCGCTCTCCGCGTTCCACGCCGCCCATATAGGTTCTGTCTAACCCAATCTCCAAAGCAAAATCCTCTTGGGAAAATCCCGCCGCCTTACGCAAGGCCCGCACCCGCGCGCCGAACGCTTTTAAATATTTCCGGTCCGCCACAGTGTATGTATTTTTCATACTTTACAGGATAGCGGCTTGATACTTTTAAGTACACGGACTATAAGTATCATTTTATGTTATAATAAAGATACTTTTAGGAGGAAGAAATGAAAGGATTTGATAAAAATTGGTGTTTTTGCCGTCATCCTGCATTTAGTTCAGGATCTACCGCTTGGGTCGTTAGGCGTGGCTTTACCCTTATTGAATTATTAGTAGTCGTCCTTATTATCGGCATTTTGGCAAGCGTGGCCCTGCCGCAATATACCAAGGCCGTGGCCAAAAGCCGTTATTCACAGTTGATTACGGCGGGCAAGTCGTTAAAAGATGCTATGGAAGTATATTATATGGCAAACGGCAACTATCCGCAATATTGGGGCGATTTAGACATAGAATTTAAAGGCTGTACCGCCGACACATCGGCCCGCTATATGCTGTGGTGTGATAATTTTGCTGTGGATATGTTTAACAGCAACGACGTAAATTTAAATTTATTTGATACGCATGGCCTGCCCAATAACGGAAAGAATATGCCCTCTACCGACCTCTACGACAAAGCCCCCGCCTATTATGTGGTTTGGCTTGATAATTCCCCTTATCCGGGAAAAACCGAGTGTCAAAGCAAAGTTGACGGTCTTTGTAAAACAATGGGTTTTTAAAAAACAACCCCCGGCGCATAAAACCGGGGGCTGTTTATTTTATCTTACAAAACGCTAATTTATCCAACCTTCTTTTTTGGCGTAGTTATAAATGCCGTTGTAGATACCCAAGGCCATTTTGTTGCGCACCGCACTATTACTCAGGCGGGCGCGGTCCTTGTTACTGCTGATATATCCCATTTCCACCAGCACCGCCGGGCTGTTTACACCCTTTAACACATAAAAGTTGGCTTGGCGCACACTGCTGTTTTGGTTGACGGCAATTCCGATACCGGGCTGTTTATACACCGCGTTGCGCACATATCCCGCCAGTTTGGAACTTTCGTTAATATACTCGTTTTTGGCTAACGATTGCAACAGGGCATCCACAAAGTTATAGTGGACCTCTTCGTATTGCATGGCCTCGTTTTCAAAAGCCGCGGTTTCGGCGGATTCCTTGTCGGTGGCTTTTTCCGAACGGAAATATACCTGAAATCCGTTTGCGTTGCGGTTTTTAGAAGCGTTAGTATGTACGGAAACGAACAAATCGGCCTTAAAATTATTGGCAATTTTAGAACGCTCAGACAAGGCGATAAAGGTATCGTTATCGCGCGTAAGTTTAACCTCAAAACCGCCCTTTTGCAAAAGTCTTGCCAATTCCTTGCCTACGGACAAGTTCCAATCTTTTTCGCGCATACGGTTGCGTATGGCTCCGGGGTCCTTGCCGCCGTGCCCCGGGTCCACCACTACGCGCATTTTCTTGCGTGCTTCCCGCATACTGACGGGATTTGGTTCACTTTTTAAAACAGGGGCCGGTTTCGGCGCGGTTTTAGAAGCCGCTTGTGGGGGCGTGCTTTCCGGATTGGCAGGCGAAAGCACCGCCGCCTTGGGAGCCGCCGCCTTCATTACAGGCTCATAAGAGAGGTTTTCCGTGTCCGACAGGACCGAAGGTTCTTCTCCCTCTACAAGCGACTTATGCGCGGCTTTTGCGGGTGCCGAGGCCGGCTGTACGGGTTCGGTCCCCACCGTCTCCTCGGGTGCGGGCAAGGCATTTTTAAGGCCCGCCCGAAAAACTAATTTATCTCCTGCCCAATCAAAACTCCAAACGCGAGCATCTTTACCTAAAATTATTTTTAAGACCGCATCCCCGCGGTTTTGGCGGATATCCGCCGACGCAATATAACTGGTGCGCAGGCGTTCGTGCAAATCCCGCTTTACCACGGCATTGGGGAACGTAATAATCACGGTATGTTTATTGGGCTGTTCGGTGGTAAAGGTTACATTTTTCCGGGCTGAAAAGACCAGTAAATTATCTTTGCCGCCGAATTTTTTATCTTCGCAGGATAAATTATAGCATCGTTCCACATAAAAGGCCCCGTCTTTAAATTCAACCAATTTATCCACCGCTTGCGTAAACGCAGGCAGCGTAAAAAACTCCGCCGGGGTCATTATCTTGCCGCCCCGTACCAATACGGGGGCAGATAAGGTTTTGGCTTGTGCGTTGACCACAATTTCCTGCAACGGAGCCGTTAAAATAGCATAAAACCCCTTGGTGGAAACTTTGGCTTGCTTAGATTTGGCAAACAGTTCCACACTCGCGCCAAATTTACGGGCTGTTTTTTGTGTGTCCACATACGGCACGCCGCCAATTTGTTCAAAAGGCACCGTTCCGGCCT
Source organism: Candidatus Avelusimicrobium fimicolum (assembly GCF_021632165.1). Lineage (NCBI taxonomy): Bacteria > Pseudomonadati > Elusimicrobiota > Elusimicrobia > Elusimicrobiales > Elusimicrobiaceae > Candidatus Avelusimicrobium > Candidatus Avelusimicrobium fimicolum. The sequence goes on along the minus strand of NZ_JAJWTS010000011.1, from coordinate 25,804 downwards.
TTTTACCCGAAACGATAAAACCGGCCTCGTCCTGCGCCGCAAACGCGGGGCAAGACGCACACAAGGCCAACAGACCCGATAGAAAAATTTGCCAAAACCGTTTCATATACAAAAGCGCCCGGGCACACGCCGGGCGCACTTATTCTACTCCAAGACGATTTTGTAATCTTCCCACGCCAACTGCGGGTCCGCCTGAATTTTAAGCGTGCGGTGAATGTTTTGCTCAATATCTTCTTGACGGTTTTTAATGGCTTCGGCCAAAACCGGATGCAAAACAACACGCAAATTTCCGCCGGGGCGGCCGTTGGTAAGGTCGTAAATTTCGCGCTGGATTTTAATACGCATACTCTCCGCAGATAACACGCGGCCCGAACCGTGGCATTGGGGACATTCCTCACTGATAAAACTGCCTGTGCTGGCGCGTTTTCTTTCGCGAGTCATTTCCACCAGGCCCAAACGAGTAATCGGCAAAATCCGGATTTTGGCACGGTCCCCGTGCACGGCGGCGGCCAAGGCTTCCACCACCCGGTGGCGGCTGGATGCCTTGCGCATATCAATAAAGTCAATGACAATAATTCCGCCAATGTTCCGCAAACGCAACTGGTGGGCAATTTCTCCCGCCGCTTCAATATTGGTCTGGGTTACGGTTTCTTCTTGCGATTTGTTGCCGGTAAATTTCCCGGTGTTGACGTCAATAGCGCAAAGGGATTCCGCTTCTTGTATAATAATACTGCCGCCATTGGGCAAAGGGAGTTTGGTCTTGCGCAAGTTGTCAATTTCCGGCTCTACATTATACGCTTCAAAAATGGGGGTTTTGCCTTTATAAAGTTTTACGCGGTCAGCCAAATCCGGGGAATTTTTTTCCACAAAATCCAACACACGTTCGTAATCTTTTTTGCTGTCCAACAAATAGACTTTGGCATTTTCCGACAGCACATCACGCGCCACCTGCAAGACCGCATCCATATCCTCGTGCAAAAGTTTAGGGGAGCGGGAGGTTTCAAATTTCTTAACGATAGACTGCCATTGGCGGTAAAGATATTTTACTTCACGTTCCAATTCGTCCTTGGTCGCTTCTTCCGCTTCCGTGCGGACGATACAGCCCATCCCGTTTAAGTGTTTGGCGGCCAAATCCTGCATAATATCGTTTAATTTGTGGCGGGCTTCGGAATCTTCAATATTTTTAGACACCCCCACAAAACTTTGGTGCGGCGTTAAAACTAAATAGCGGCCGGGCAAAGTTACGTCCATCGTTACCTTCATCCCTTTCGTGCTGATGGCATCTTTTACTACTTGCACCATCACTTCCTGGCCTTTGTGGAGCACTTTATCTATATTCTTTTTATCTCCGCCCAACACATCGGAAATATACAAATAGGCGTTTTTATCGTAACCGATGTTTAAAAACGCGCTGGAAATACCGGGCAGTACATTTTCCACCGTACCCTTGTAAATATTGCCCACGATATTGAGCGAGCCGCGGCGTTCCCAAATCAACTCATTAACCCGTCCGTCTTCCAAAATGGCGATACGCGTTTCTTCAAACGATGTATTTACCAAGACTTCCACGGAGGGCTGTCCTTCCAAATTCTTACTCATATAAAAATCCTCTCTTGGCTTTGTTCATAAGCCTTTAAATGGGGTGGAATTCCCCTTCGCTGTCCTGCCAAAGGAAACTCTCCCTAATAAATGTAAAACCTTCCACCGTAAACGTATCGTCCTGCGCCGGGATATCCACCCCCAGCCACGCGGCAATAAGCGTTTGCGGACGTTTCCACTTGCCTTGCACGTTTAAAAGCGTCAAACGCACCGCCGAATTGGAAACGGTTTGTGCTTTCCAAATGTACGGTTTGGCATTTTGCACAAGTGCCAGACCGCTCTCAGCCCGGCGGGTAATATCCACCCGGGCCGCATTAAAGAAATCTTCCGCTGTCTGTTCCGGGCCAAACAAGTCAAAATTTCCTTCCACCCGGTAAACCGCACCGACAGCCAAATTTTGCACCGAAGGCAACGCATAAGGCACGCGTTGTACGTCTAAAAGCGTAAGCCCCTGCGGTTTAGCCTGTTCCAGCGAACGGCGCACCTGCTCTGCGGGAACGGAGGAAAGCAAATACACATCTACATATTCCCTTTCCGCCCGCACACCCATAGACGGTGCCGGACCGTACGCAAGCCGGGGCCAATTCTTATTGACCTTGGCCGGTTCGTAGGGCAGCCCGCTAGCGAGCACCATACTGCGCACGGCATTAAATGTGTTCCGCTGTGCCGCCGATTTTTCGGCACAGGTGAACACTATACGCATTTTATAAATTTTTGGCGTGTTTATCATCTTTTTATGCCCGTATGCGGCGTGCGTAAACCGACTGCACCACCCCTAATGCCCATAAACTGGATACTAAATTGGACCCGCCATACGAAATAAACGGCAGCGGAATTCCGGCTACCGGCACTATACCGATAAGCATTCCAAAATTGACCAGCATATAGGTAAAAAACATTCCGAATATGCCTGAACATACCAAATAACCGTAGCGGTCGCTAGAACTGTATGCCACTACGATAATTCTCCATAAAATGAGTAAATAGAGTCCCAACACTAGCAGTGTTCCCCACAAGCCGAGTTCTTCCCCCACCACGGCCAAAATAAAATCTGTATGTTTTTCGGGCACAAATCCCAAGCGCGACTGGGTCCCCGAAAATAACCCTGAACCAAACACGCCCCCCGCCCCCATAGCAATTTGCGCCTGCAACACATTATACCCCGCTCCGCGCGGGTCGGATTTGGGGGCCAAAAAGGTTTCCACGCGCTTTCTTTGGTGTGGTTTCATTTGGTGGTCCACAAATATCCCGCCAAACAGCCCCGCCAATACTACCAAGGTAGCCAACACAAAGTAAAAGGACGGCAACAACATACGCAACTGTTTAAAAAACCACCAAGAAACATAACCCAGCACAATCACCAATACGGAAAATCCGGCCATATACCAACCGTTATGCGCCAGTTCGTAAAATGCGTGCACAAGCCAATATTCCTGTAAATCGGGGTGGAGGTAGATATATGTCCAGGCAATCGTAAAAAACCCCGCTACTCCCGCAAAAAGGCCAATCAAACCCAAATAGAACACATTGACCCCCGTGCAATAAAGCAAAACCAAAATGGCCGGAAACGTAACTACTACGGACGAAAAGTCCGGTTGCATCATAATCAGCCCGAAAACAGGAACTAAAAGCGCGCCCAACCCAAAGAGCGTGGAAACATCGCGGATACGCTGTCCGCGTCTGTCCAAGAACGCGGCGGCGGCCAAAAGGGTCGCCACGCGGCAAATCTCAGAAGGCTGCATAGAGAAAAAAGGAAGCACAAACCACGAACGCGACCCGCGCTGGTAGGTGCCGAACAATAATACCCCCACTAACAAAGCCAAAATAAAACCGTAGAGATATTTCCATTGTTCATCAAAAATCTGGTAGTTAAAACTCCACCCCACAAAAAACGCAAAAGCCCCTACCGGCAAGGCTACCAAATGCGTGCGGACAACCGGGTTAGAAAAAGATAAACTGTTGACGGCGGACATAATGCACAGCGCGCCCAGTATTACCAGTAAAATCATTGCCCCAAACAATACATAGTCCAAACGGCTGCGGCTGGAATTTTTAGTAAAATTACGAAATACGGCCATATTAATCGGCACTCCTTAATAACTCATCATAATCTTCGGCGGAGCGGGGATTATTTTGGGGTGTGGCTTTCTTCTCTGCGGGCTTATTTAAATGAAAATAGGCTTCCAACATAGCGCGCGCAATCGGCCCGGCGGCAGAACTGCCCCCCTCGCCAAATTCCACAAATACCGCCAACGCAATAGACGGTTCCTCCCCTTCTTTCCCCGCAAAAGCCATAAACCACCCGTGGTCTTTTCCGTGCGGATTCTGCGCAGTACCCGTTTTGCCATACACATCTAAGCCTTTGATTTTCACGCGCCGTGCGGTACCATCATCCACCGTATGTTTTAAGGCTTTAAACAATAAATCGTACGTTTGGGGCTTCAAATCGGCCTTCTGCAAGATATCCGTCTTGCCCAGCACTTCGGTTTTGCCCGTCTGGTTGCTGACGATTTTTTCCACATAATACGGACGATAGACATTTCCCCGGCTGGCTACGGCGGCCGCAAACTGCGCCATTTTTAAAGGAGTTACCAGCAGTTCCCCCTGCCCGATAGAAAGGTTCAATGTGTCGCCGATAAACCAATACGTTTTGTTACGCGCGCGACGGGTCGGGCCGTACAAGTTGCCTGCTTTTTCGCCGGGCAAATCAATTCCCGTTTGGCGGCCAAACATAAATTTGCGTTCCACCCGCTCAATGGCGGCGGCGCCGGTTTCGGAAGCCACGACATAAAAATATACGTCGCAGGAGTTGCTTACCCCGTCAAAAAAATCTACCGGGCCGTGCGTACTCCAACACTTAAACACGCGGGGGCCGGAATTATAATGCCCGGGGCAGTTGATTTTGCGCTTAACGTCTAAATGCCCGTCCTCCAAGGCGGCCGCAGCCGTAATAATTTTAAAAGTAGAAGCCGGCGGATAAATTCCCTGTACCGCCAGGTTATATTCGTTGATTTTTTTAGATTGTTTGGAGGTTTCCTCGTCGCTGTACCCTACAAATATATTCGGGTCGTATGCCGGAGCGCTCGCCAAGGCCAACACCGCCCCTGTCCGCGGGTCCAACGCCACAGCGGCGCCACGGCCCGTTTTAGATTTTTTAAGGCCTTCTTCCGCCGCACGCTGCAAATCAAAATCCAGCGTCAAATATACATCACTCCCGGCAGACCATTTTTTATCTTGAATAATGCTTTTTACACGTCCGCGGTAATCCACTTCCAAAAACACCCCGCCATCGTGCCCTTTAAGTTTTTTTTCAAATTTCTTTTCAATGCCGTTTTTGCCGATTTTGGAATTTAAACGGTAGCCCATACTTTGGTCGCGCTTTTGCCACTCGCGCTCGTCCATACTCCCGATATAACCAATCAGGTGGCTGGCAAAACCGCCATAGGGATAACTGCGCTTCGTTTCCTCAATCAAATACACACCCGGATAATACAGTTGGAGTTCTTGCAAGGCCATTGTACTTTTGGTGGAAAGGTTTTCGGCAAGCAAGGTAGCCTTGCCCGTTTTAACACCCTTTTCCACCTTGGACAACACGTCGGCTTCACTCATCTTTAAATGCGGGGCTAAATCGTGCGCCAGTTGGTTTAAATATTCAGGGTCCTTGCGCCCTGCGGAAAGGTAATAAAAACTAAATGCCGGGGCATTTGAGGCCACTGCTACGCCATCTGCGGTGAACACGCGCCCGCGCGGAGCCGTCTGGTACAAAATTTGCGTACGGTTGCGCTCTGCCATTTTTAAATAAGCATTGTGGCGCAAAACCTGGATATCCACCAAACGCAACGCAATGACCGCTCCGGCCACAGCGGCCAGAATCATCATTGTTTTTAAACGCGCATTAAAAAATATCCGGGTAACTGCCATATAAAAATCCTATCTTTGCCGGCAAACAGGCCCGCAGGCCAACACCCGGCGAACTATCCAAAACACCGCCGGAGCCAAGAGCGCACAGAAAAATGCACCTCCCAGCACACTCCAAAAGCCGGGCCACATTGCGGCGGAAGCAAACCACCATACAAGAAGCGCATTAATCACGCTGACTAAAACAGACAAGCCAAACACGCTAATAACCTGCGGGAAAATCCCGTCAAAGTCAAACCGTTCCGCCAACGCATAAATAATGCACGAGGCCACCGTAAAGGAAAAAGCATTGTAGCCAAACAGTTTCGTAGCGAAAAAATCTAAAAACAGCCCGCATACAAAAGCCGCCGGATAACCAAACGCAGGCTTTAATACGGCGCAAAAAGCCACCGTAAAGGCCAACATAATATTCACGCTCAATCCCCAAAAAGAAAATAATGACGAAAAAGCCCAATGACACACCGTCGCCACTATAAACAGCAAAAGCAATTTAATAAAACTCCACATAGGTTAGTTGCCTCCGTTTCCTGTAATCACAAACAGTTCACGCACCGCCGATGAGCGCACCAACGGAGTTACTTCCACCGTAAGGGCTGTTTGAAAACTCTCGTCCTCGCGCACGCCGCTTACTTCGCCAACTAAAATTCCAGCCGGAAAGATACTGCTGGTCGCCGCAGTATAAACTTTATCGCCTTTTTCCACCTGGGTTAAAAGGGGAATATATTTAATACGAACCGCACGCGGCCCGTTGCCCGTTAAAAGGCCTTCCTCTTTGCCGCGCTCTAAATAAACAGCGGCGGAAAAATCCTCGTCGCGCACCAAAAGCACTTTGGCGGTGCTTTCTGTGGCTTCCACCACCACACCCGCCAAGCCTTCCTGCCCTTCTTCCATAGAAATTACAGCACTGCGCTCGGTTATACCGTCTTTTAGACCTTTATCAATAATAACAGCGTTCCATTGGGAAGGCTCGCGATAAGCCACTTTCGCCCACACCCCTTTCCAACGGTGCGTGCGGGATAATTTCAATAAACCGGTTAAACGGCCGTTTTCGTCCAAAATGGCTTCGGCTTGGGACGAAAGCAACTTCGTCATTTCAATTTCCTGTTTAAGTTCGCGGTTTTCCCGGTGGGCATCCAATAATTCCCGCACCGTTTGGTTGACATTTTCCGCATATTTAGCCGTAGCGTGCGCCGCGCGCACCTGCGGCAAGAAAACATACGCCAATACTGCTTTAACAGAAGATACAAAACCTTCCAGCGGTAAAATCATTAGCAGGAAGGACGTTAGTAAAAAAATTAAAGGGAGCAAAAAACGACGGCGAGAGCCGGGCTCTTGCTTTTTGGATGACTTTTTTTTATGTGATAACATAACTCAAATCTGTATGGGGGAATTTCCCCTTTTAAACGAAAAAGCGGACACGGTCCCTTAAAGAACTGTGTCCGCTAAAAGGTTTTCTGCAACCGTCTGCTAGAAAGATTTACCGCGGGAGCCGAAGAAGCGGGAGCCTTTTTCGTTCAGTTGTTCCAAGAACTTACCCGTGCCCAAGGCCACGCAACTAAGCGGGTCTGCGGCGCGGTGAACGGGGATATCCGTTTCTTTGCGAATCAGTTCGGTAATGCCTCTTAACAGGCTGCCGCCACCGGCCACCACAAGCCCTCTATCTACGAGGTCCGCGGCTAATTCCGGCGGGGTTTCTTCCAAGGTGCTTTTAATCACGTCAATAATCAGGCGCACCGGCTCCATCAACGCTTGGCGGATTTCTTCCGAAGTTACCGTCAAGGTGCGGGGCAGGCCCTGTGTCTGGTCGCGCCCTTTTACTTCCATGGATTTTTCTTCCTTTAAGGGATAGACGGAACCCAGGTTGATTTTCACTTCCTCGGCCGTCGTTTCGCCAATAATCAGATTGTATTTTTTGCGGAAATACTGCACGATGCACTCGGTTAATTCGTCGCCGGCCACATCAATAGACTTGGCAACCACCATCCCGCCCAGCGAGATAACAGCCACTTCCGTCGTGCCACCGCCGATATCAACAATCATACTTGCGTGCGGTTCCGCGATGGGCAAATCGGCGCCCATGGCCGAAGCCATGGGCTCCTCTATCAAATAGACCTCGCGCGCACCCGCTTGGCGGGCGGCATCATCTACCGCGCGTCTTTCCACGCCGGTAATGTCCGAGGGAATGCCAATCACAATTCTGGGACGTAACAGACTGCTTCTGCTGTGGACCTTGCGGATGAAATAACGAATCATTTCTTGCGTAACTTCAAAGTCCGCAATTACACCGTTCTTCATCGGGCGCACGGCCACAATATTAGCCGGGGTTCTGCCAAGCATTTGCTTGGCCTTCGCGCCGACGGCCTTCACTTCGCCGGTTTCTCTTTCCACAGCGACAACGGACGGCTCGCGAAGCACGATGCCTTTATCTTTGACATAGATTAGACAGTTGGCCGTGCCAAGGTCCATACCCAAGTCAGAAGAGAAAAGCCCCCCAAGATAGTCTATTACCATAAGCGCTCACCTATTCAACCAATTTAACGATGGCCACTTCGGCATTATCGCCTTGGCGCAGCCCCGCGCGGTAAATGCGGCAGAAGCCGCCGGCGCGGTTGGCGTAGCGGGTAGCCAATACTTCAAACAATTTCTTTACAGCCGTGGCATCCTTCAAGGTGTCTTTGGCGGCACGTTCGTTGTTGGCTTTGGCCAGCGTGATGAGCCCTTCCACCACGCGTCTAACTTCTTTGGCTTTGGGCAGCGTGGTCTTCACTTGTTCGTGAAGAATAATGCTGGTGGCCATATTGTTAAGCATAGCCTTGCGGTGGGACGCAGTCTTGCCCAATTTTCTGTATCCGGTATTTTTAATCATACGCTAAAAACTACTCCTTAAATTTTCATACCGAGCGAAAGTTTCATCTCGGCCAGTCTTTCTTTGATTTCATCCATAGATTTGGCACCGAAGTTCTTAATCATTTTCAAGTCATCTTCGGTCATTTTAACCAAGTCGCGGACCGTGTTAATATTTTCGGATTTAAGACAATTAATGGAGCGGGACGACAATTCAATAAATTCAATGGACTGGTTGAGCAGTTCATCCAATTTGGAATTGACGCTCGCGCCGGCGACGGCCCCGGTAGCAGACACGGGTTCTTCCACCGCTTCGTCGCTGGTGGTAGCCACGCAATCGTCTTCGCCTTCAATCGTGAAAATATGCAAAGAACTGGACAGCAATACCGCTGCACGGTGCAACGCCCGGGCCGGAGCCAAGGTGCCGTCGGTGGTAATTTCCAAAATCAAGCGGTCATAGTCCGTTTTCTGGCCGACGCGGGCAGGTTCCACGTCGTAGTGGACCTTCACAATCGGAGAAAACAGGGCATCCACCGGGATAAACCCGGCAGGGCGCTGAATTTTGGTTAAATCTTCGGCAGGCACATAACCCTTGCCGCGGGAAATTTCAATTTCCATTTCCAGGCTGCCGCCGACTTCCAAGGTGGCCAAGGCCAGGTCTTTATTGACAATTTCCACACCGGACGCTTCTTCAATATCCGCAGCCGTAACCACGCCGGGTTTGGTGACGTGCAACTGCAAATATTCACGGTTTTTGCCTTCCATTTTCACGCGCAGACGTTTCATATTGAGCAAAATATTGATAACGTCTTCCCGCACGTTGGGAATCGTGCTAAATTCGTGCACGGCACCCGCGATTCTGACGGCGGTTACAGCGGCCCCTTCCATACCGGAAAGTAAAATCCGGCGCAGGGAGTTGCCCACCGTATGACCGTAACCGCTTTCGTACGGCTCGGCAATAAATTTGCCGTAAAAGTCGGACGCGGTTTTTTCTTCCAGTTGAATCTTTTGCGGAAGGACTATTTCGTTAAAAGCCATTATTGCCTCCAAACTATTTAGAATAGTATTCTACGATGAGCTGCTCGTTGACAGGGTAGGACATTTCCGCTCTGTCGGGCCATCTTAAAAGTTTGCCGGTCATCTTCTCCGCATCGTATTCCAAGAAGCTCGGGCGCTGGTTGCGCTTTTCGGCATCCGTCAAGGCTTGCTTTACTTCCACATTTTCAGCCAAGGCGGCATTCAGGGTTACTTTGTCGCCCAAGCGCAACTGGTAAGAAGGCACGTTTACGGCTTTACCGTTTACGGTTACATATCCGTGCAATACCAACTGGCGAGCGGCTTTAAGCGAAATGGCAAAACCCAAGCGGCGGACGGTGTTGTCCAAGCGGGTTTCCAATTTGCGCAAGAAATTTTCACCGGTCTGGCCTTCGGCCTTGGCAGCGGCATCAAATAAATTGCGGAACGGAATTTCAGACATACCAGATTGAAGTCTGGCTTTCTGTTTTTCCTGCAAACGAATACCGTATTCGGACACTTTGGCTTTTCTAACTTTGCCGCCGCGTTTGGTTACGGCCGCCAACTTGTCAATAACACAGTTGGTGTAGCATTTGCTCCCTTTCAAGAAAAGTTTGCAATCTAATTTTCTGCACTTTTTGCAGCTGGGTCCTGTATATCTAGACATAAATCTTATACTCTCCTGGCTTTGGGCGGTCTGCATCCGTTGTGGGGGATGGGGGTGATGTCTTTAATGGAAGACACGGTTAAACCGGCTTGCTGTACGGCGCGCACGGCAGTTTCTCTGCCCTGGCCCGGGCCGCAAACTTTTACGGCTACTTCGCGCATACCCATAGCAACGGCTTTTTCAGCAGCCTTATTGCTGGTGATTTGCGCGGCAAACGGAGTGCTTTTCTTGGTGCCTTTAAAGCCGTGGGAACCGGCGGTGGACCAAGCAATCGTGTTGCCCTTGTCGTCCGAAACAGTTACAATCGTATTGTTGAACGAGCAGTAAATATGCACCACGCCGAATACCGGCGCTTTGGCGTTTTTCTTCTTTCCTTTCGCCGCCGGCGCTTGCGCGGCCGGGGCCGTTGTTACTTTTTCTTCTGCCATATGTTTAAATTCCTAATATTAAAAGTTATTTGGTTTTAGCACCCACGGTTTTTCTTCTGCCGCGGCGGGTTCTGCTGTTAGTTTTGGTGCGCTGACCGCGGACCGGCAGGTTGCGGCGGTGGCGCTGGCCACGATAGGAACCGATTTCAATGGCGCGGTGAATGTTTTGCGCCACTTCGCGGCGGAGTTCGCCTTCCACTTTGTATTCTTTCTGCAAAATGGTGTTGAGCAAACCGGCCTGCTGTTCGGTCAAGTCTTTCACGCGGGTAGCGGGATCAATCTGGCCGTTCAATTTGGCAAGCACGTCTTTGGCGTTTTTCTTGCCGATGCCGTAAATATATTCCAGGGCGACGTCAATTCTTTTATTTTTAGGTAAATCAATACCTGCGACTCTAGCCATATTCTTCTAAAACTCCTTAAATTAACCTTGGCGTTGTTTGTGTTTCGCGACTTCGCAAACCACACGGACTACGCCGTTGCGCTTAATGATTTTGCATTTCTGACATATCTTTTTTACACTGGCTCTGACTTTCATTTATTTCTCCCTATAAGTTATTCTGCCGCGGGTCAAATCGTAAGGAGACAATTCCAGTCTGACCTTGTCGCCCGGTAGAATTCTTATATGATGAACTCTCATTTTGCCGGATATATGTCCCAGAATAATTTTGCCGCCCGGGATTTCGATTTTAAACATCGCATTGGGCAGCGATTCCAAGACTTTACCTTCAATTTCTATCTTATCGCTCATACGACTCCGAGTTCGGATAAATTTAGAACAAACATCCGCCGCGCCCTTTTGAACCTTCCAAAAAGCGCCAGCGTAGATTATTCAAAGGCCGTGAAAATTTCACTGCCGTTAGCCGTAACGGCCACCGTGTGTTCAAAGTGGGCGGCATACTTCCCGTCCGCTGTAACCACAGTCCAACCGTCATCCAACTCCCTGACTCTATATGTTCCCGCAGTAAGCATAGGTTCTATTGCCAAGACCATACCCTTTTCCAAGAGCGGTCCCGTGCCCGGCTTGCCGAAATTCGGGATACTGGGTTCTTCGTGCATATTGCGTCCAATACCGTGCCCGCAATAATCACGCACGACACCTACGCCGTTTTGCTTGGCAAAAGTTTCCACCGCGTGCTCCACGTCGCCAAGACGTTTGCCGGGTTTGACTTGCCCGATTGCCTTATATAAAGACTTTTTGGTAACGTCCATCAGTCTTTGGGCTTCGTCAGAAACTTCTCCCACGCCGAGGGTGATTGCGGCATCAGAACAGAAGCCGTCAAGGCGAGCCCCTGTATCTATACTGATAATATCACCACTCTTTAATATTCTATCTTTTTTTGGGATTCCGTGCACGACTTCTTCATTTACGGAAGCGCAAATAGTGCCCGGAAAACCATAATAACCGAGAAAGAGCGGTGTCGCCCCGAAGGAGCGAATCGTCTTTTCGGCCGCGGCATCCAATTCCAGCGTAGAAATACCCGGCTTAACGAGTTCGGTCATCAGTTTGAGGACCGCCGCCGTTACTTTGCCGGCTTCACGCATCTTTTGGAGTTCGCTATCGTTTTTTACTTCAATCATTTTGCCTTCTTGATGACATTTACAATGTCTTCAAAAACTTTTTCGGGGGTTTGGTTACCCTTGATTTCTACGTATTTCCCGCTGTTTAGATAATAATTTTTTACCGGCAGCGTATCTTTGTGATACACTTCCAAGCGGCGTTTAACGTGTTCGGCGGTATCGTCCGCACGGGTGTATAATTCACCACCGCAAGACGGACATTCGGCAAGCGGGGCTTCCGGATTGACGTGCAAAATAGCACCGCATTTTTTGCATTGGCGGCGGGAGGTAATACGGCTGACCACTTCGCTTTCCGGCAAGTCAATCATAATTACTTCCGTAATTTCGCGCCCGAGGCGGGCCATCATAGCATCTAACGCTTCGGCCTGCGCCACTGTGCGGGGAAACCCATCAAAAATAATACCTTTATCGGTAGATTTGACGATCTTTTCCAACATAGAAATCATCAGTTCGTCCGGCACCAAATTTCCGTTTTCAATAATGCCGGAAATCTTTTTGCCAAGGTCGGAACCGGAAGCAATTTCCGCGCGCAGAACATCCCCGGTGGAAATGTGCTTCAACTGAAATTCATCTTGCAACTTGGCCGACTGCGTGCCTTTACCGGCACCCGGGCAGCCCATTAAAACAATATTCACTTTAAAAATTCCTTCCTATTCTTTCAAACAACTTTGCGTGTAGCCCCAACAGAGCCACACACAAAATAATTTGCAAAAAAATGCAACAAAACAACGGATACTATTTTTTAAGATTTTGAGGAGATTTCTAGGCGCCTTTTTCCGAAGCATACTAACTGCTATGCGAGGAAAAAGGAAACAAAGAAATCTCCCAAAATCTGTAAAAATTACTGGACGTTGAACCAGCGGCCTTTAATTCTCTTGCTGCCCTTCATCAACGGCTCGTAATTGCGGGCCAAGAGATGGGCTTGGATTTGACCGACGGTATCTAACGCGACACCAACGACGATAAGCAAAGCCGTACCGCCGAAGTAAAAGTCCACGTTAAATTCCGCACGGAAGAAATCCGGCAAGACTGCCACCAAACATACAAAGATGGCACCGCAGAACGTCAAGCGGTTCATTACCCACTCAATGTAGTTTTTGGTCGGTTCCCCGGGGCGAATACCCGGGATAAAGCCGCCCCATTTCTTCATATTGTCTGCCAAATCGGACGGGTTAATCGTCATAGAATTGTAGAAATAGCAGAAGAAAATAATGAGCGCGGAGAAAATCAACATATACCAACCGTTGCTGCGGCTCATAGCCTCCAACAGTTTCTGCGCCCAAGCGGCTTCTTGGTTAAAACTGGCAATCGTCAGCGGTAAGGAAATAACAGAGGATGCAAAGATTACTGCAATCACACCGCTCTGGTCAATTTTAAGCGGCAGATAACTGGTCTGTCCGCCATAAGTTTTATTCCCTACCTGGCGTTTGGCGTACTGAACCGGGATTTGGCGTTGGGCCGTTTCCAGCCATACCACTAACGCGGTAATCACAATCGCCGCACCAAAAATCACCAAGGCCATAAAGAAGTCCATTTCGTCCGTTTTTACGCGGTTGACGACTTCCATAATGGCACTGGGCAAACGGTCCACGATACCGGCAAAAATGATGAGCGAAATACCGTTGCCCACCCCTTTTTCCGTAATCTGTTCGCCTAACCACATTACAAACATCGTACCGGCCGCAAGGGTCAGCACGGTGGTTACAAAAAACATAAAAGACGGATTGACTACCGCCGATACGCCGCCTGCGCCTTCCACTTTCGTGATGGCGAAGGTCATCATAGCGCCTTGCAAAACAGCCAGGAACAGTGCAAAAATACGGGTAATCTGGTTTTCTTTTCTTCTGCCGGATTCGCCCTCTTTATGCATTCTGTCCAACGCGGGGAAAATATGCGCCCCGCGAACAAGCCCCATAATAATGGACGCATTGATGTACGGCATAATACCCAAGGCCAAAATGGAGAATTTCCCCAACGCTCCGCCCGAAAAGATATTCATAAAACCAAGAATACCGTTTTGGTGGGCGGCAAAGAGTTGTTTCAAAACATCCGCATTGATACCGGGTATTGGGATTGCAGCCGCAATCCGGAAAACAGCCAACGCCCCAATCAAGAAGAGAAGTCTCTTCTTGAGTTCGGGGGCGTTAAAGATATTTGCAACTGTGTTGTTAGCCATTATTTGGTCTTCTGTTCAAGCACGGTTACGGTGCCGCCGGCTTTTTCAATCGCCGCTTTGGCGGTGGCAGAAAAACCGTGAGCAGACACTTTCAAGGCCTTGGTCAAAGCGCCGTTAGCCAACACTTTGACACGGGTAACATCGTGAATGATGCCCGCTTTTTTCAAGGCTTCGGGGGTTACTTCCGCACCGGCCGCAAACACTTTTTCCAAGGAGCCGAGGTTTACATAATCGTAACGCTTGGCAAAGTCTTTATTGGAAAAACCGCTTTTCGGCGTGTGGCGGATAAGAGGCATCTGACCGCCTTCTTTGCTTTCCTTGCGGCTGTTACCGGAGCGGGAAGTCTGCCCTTTCATACCTTTGGTGCAGTAGTTGCCCAAACCAGAGCCCGGGCCGAGGCCCAAGCGTCTTTTGGCTTTTCTAGACCCATGTTTAGGGAAAAGTTTATTTAAAGTTACCATTTTATTCTCTCCACAAAACTATTCGGCCTTGGCGGCTTCTACGGACGCTTCGGCTTTCGGGGCTTCGGCAGCGGCTTTTTCGGCCTTGCCGCGGATCACGTTTACAACTTCTTTGCTTTTGAGTTGTTTGAACGCTTCCATAGTGGCATACACGAGGTTGCACGGATTGCAACTGCCCAAACTCTTGGCGAGCACGTCTTTGATACCGGCGGCTTCAAACAAGAGGCGCACACCGCTGCCGGCGATTACACCGGTACCGGGGGCGGCGGGTTTCATCCACACGGAAGAAGCACCGAACTTGCCGATGGTTTCGTGAGGAATCGTTTCGCCCACAATCGGGAACGTAATCATATGTTTTCTCGCGTGAGATTCAGCCTTGGCAATAGCCAACTGAACCTGGTTTGCCTTGCCAATAGCAACGCCCACTTTGCCCATACCGTTACCGACCACGACCAACGCGCGGAAACCAAAGCGTTTACCGCCCTTTACTACCTTGGCCGTTCTGGCTACGTGGATGACCGTCGTTTTGCCTTCGGCGAGCGGTCTTGCTTTTTGAAACTCGGCTCTTTTGCCTTTCGCTTCTTTTCTGTTATCGCTTTTAACTAGCGTTTCATTGGACATTAAATTCACCTGTCTTAGAATTTCAATCCTGCTTCTCTGGCGGAATCAGCAAGCGCTTTAATTCTGCCGTGGTACACGCGTCCGCCGCGGTCAAACATTACTTCGCTGATACCTTTTTCAAGCGCTTTCTTGGCAATAGCAGCGCCCAAGGCCTTGGCGGCTTCAATACTCTTGGCGGAAGTGTCAAACTTGCCTTCAAATTCTTTGGACAACGTCGTGGCAGACACTAACGTGCTGTGGGTGTTGTCATCAATAATTTGGGCATAGATGTATTTCAAGCTTCTGTACACCGAAAGGCGCGGGCGGTGCGCACCGTTTTTCAACAGGTGGCCGCGGCTGCGGTCCTTTCTGAATTGATATCTTTCTTGCTTAGTAGCCATAATTATTTACCTCCCGCCGCAGTCTTACCGGCTTTGCGGGCAATATGTTCGCCCTGGTATTTAATACCGCTGCCTTTGTAGGGTTCCGGAGGTCTGATTCTTCTGATTTTGGCCGCGAAATCGCCCACTTTGAACTTATCGCTGCCTTTAATCGTTACCGCGCCGGATTTCGGATCCACCACGACCGTAAGGCCCGTGGGGATATCCAAATTGACGGGGTGAGAGAAACCCAATTCCAAATTGAGTTTTTGTCCGGCCACATTTGCGCGGTAACCCAAACCATTGATTTCCAAGGTTTTGGAGAAACCGTTTGTAACGCCTTCAATGATATTAAAGACGTTCGCGCGGGTGGTGCCGTGGATAGCGTTAAGTTCTTTCACACGGTTTTCCGGGATAGAGAAAGTCAACACAGCCCCTTCCATTTTGGGGGTTACACCTTCCGGCAAAGTGTAGGACAAGGTGCCCAAAGCGCCGGTAGCGGTGATGATGTTCTCTTTAATTTCCACTTTGGTATTAGCGGGGATGTTGATAATTTTTTTACCGATTCTGCTCATATTCCCCCCTTACCAGACCTGGCACAAAAGTTCACCGCCGATTTTGGCGGCTTTGGCTTGCGCGTCGGTCATTAAGCCTTTGGAAGTGGAAAGAATAGAAATACCAAAAGCGCCGCGAACTTTCGGGATATTGTTGTAAGCGCTGTAAACGCGGGAACCCGGTTTGGACACTCTTTTGAGGCCCTGGATAACGCATTCGTTTTCCGGCGTGTATTTCAAAAATACTCTTACCACGCCGCCCTTGGTTTCATTATGGACGGCTTTGAAATTGGCGATATATCCTTCTTCTTTGAGGATGCGCGCAATTTCGGTTTTGATTTTAGAAAAAGGGATATCCACTTTTTCTTTTTTCTTCATATTGGCGTTTCTTATTCTGGTTAAGAAATCTGCGATTGGATCCATATTCTAGGTTATCGTCCCAAGCCACTTTCCGTAACGGAGTTGGCCCGAAAGCGATACCTCCTCCTGTAAATTACCAGCTCGATTTTCTAAGACCCGGGATTAAACCCTGGTGTGCCATCTTTCTCAGGCAGATACGGCAGAGACCGAAGTCGCGGTAGTAACCTCTTGCGCGGCCACAGATTTGGCATCTGTTGTGATAGCGCACGGCGAACTTTTGGTCCTTAGCCATTTTTGCAACCCATGCTTTAGTAGCCATAAAGTTTTAGTCCTCTTATTTAGTAGCCGATTTGCGGAAGGGCATACCCATATAATCCATGAGCAGGCGACCGCTTTTATCGTTGCCGGCCGTGGTAACGAACGTAATGTTCATACCGTGGGCTTTGGGTGATTTTTCCACATCAATTTCCGGGAAAATATAATGTTCTTTAATACCCAGGTTCAAATTGCCTTTGCCGTCAAAACTCGGGTTGAAACCCTGGAAGTCACGGATGCGGGGGCAGGCGATCATAATGAAGCGTTCCATAAATTCATACATTCTCGCACCGCGCAGCGTTACGCGCACGCCGATAGGCATACCTTCTCTAAGTTTAAAGTTAGAGATAGATTTTTTGGCGCGTCTTACTTGGGCAGCCTGACCAGCGATGGCGGTCAAATCTTCTTTGGCCACTTCCAACGCTTTAATGTCTTCACGGGCATCTTTGACACCGATGTTAATCACGATTTTCGTGAGTTTCGGCGCAGCCATCGGGCTCTTTACACCCATATCTTTGAGCAAGGCCGGAAGCACTTTTTCTTTATAAAGGGCCTGCAAGCGAGGAGTATATCCCTCGGGCGCCTTTGTTACGTTTTTCGTTTCTTTCTTAGTCATTTTCTCTTACCTGGATTAAATGATCGGCTCGTTGCATTTGCGGCAAACGCGTACTTTTTTACCGTCGGCCGAAACTTGCACTTTGGGCGTCATCGCTTTTTTGCATTTACCGCAGATGACCGCTACGTTAGAAGCATCCAACGCCGCTTCCATCTGGATGATGCCGCCTTGCTTATTTTGAGTAGGCTTGGTGTGTTTGGAAATCATATTTACGCCGGCAACTACTACTTTGTTTTTGCCCGGGTTGACAGATTTCACTTCGCCTTTCTTGCCTTTGTCCTTGCCGGCCAAAACCAGCACGGTATCTTTCTTCTTGATAATCATACTCTATACCACCTCAGGAGCCAGGGAAATGATTTTCAAAAAGTTCTTTTCTCTGAGTTCTCTGGCAATGGGCCCGAACACACGGGTGCCTTTGGGTTCGCCGTTATCGTTGATGATGCAAACAGCGTTGTCATCAAAACGAATATAGGAACCGTCTTTTCTTCTTTTTTCGCGGGCCACGCGAACGACTACCGCGCGGACTACGTCGCCTTTTTTAATGGCGGAGGTAGGGATCGCATCTCTGACGGAGCACATCACGACATCTCCCAAAGTTGCGATATCCCGGTGGTGGCCGCCGCGCACTTTAAAGCACTGGACTTTACGCGCGCCGGAATTGTCGGCCACATTGACTATGCTTCTTAATTGAATCATACTTTAATAACTCCGTAGTTTTTAAAAACTAAGCTCTGGCTTTTTCCACAATCTTGGAAACACGCCATTTCGTCGTTTTGGAAACGGGACGGGTGCTCATAATTTCCACTTTGTCGCCGATTTTGGTTTCGTTGGCCTCGTCGTGCGCGTGGAATTTGGCCGCTCTTTTGAGCGTTTTGCCATAGCGGTCGTCGTGAACCAGGCGTTCCACCATAACGGTGCGGGTTTTGTTCATTTTGTCGGACACAACCACGCCGGTGAGGACCTTTCTTTTAGCACGGGTTTCTTGATTTTCCATTTTTAAAACCTCTATTTTTGCTCTTTCTTCTGGTTGATCAGCGTTTGCAAAAGAGCAATTTCGCGTCTGACCGCTCTAATTTCCATCGGGTTAGCGATGGGAGTGGTGCTGTGTTTGAAAAGAAGGTTGAACTTCTTTTCTTGGGCTTTGCCGAGCGCTTCATTCAGTTCGGCCAACGTTTTCTTTTTCAAAACTTCTTTTTCGTTCGTTTTCATAAACTACCTTCTGGTTACCAGTTTCGTCTTAATCGGCAGTTTGTCGGAAGCCAAACGCATCGCTTTTTTGGTATCTTCCACGGAAGCGCCTTCCAATTCAAACAAAATTCTGCCGGGCTTCACCACAGCGGCCCAGTATTCGGGCGCGCCTTTACCTTTACCCATACGGGTTTCGGCGGGGTGTTTCGTAATGGCTTTGTCCGGGAAAATGCGAATCCACAATTTGCCTTTTTTCTTGATGAAGCGGGACAAGGTAATACGGGCAGCTTCAATCTGCCGGGCGGTAATCCATTTGGGTTCCAACGCTTTCAACCCAAATTCGCCAAAAACCACTTCCGTACCGCGCTTGGCATTACCTTTAATGCGCGGCGCGCTGAAGGGCTTGCGATATTTAACTCTTTTAGGCATTAACATAAGTCAAAGTCCTCTATTTGGTTTCCACAGCCGGGGCGGCAACTTCCGTCGCGCCTTCGGTGGAACCGCTTTCCATGTCGCGATGTTTCTTGAGTTCGTTCATAATCTCTTTCGGAGATTTGGCGAAGTGGGTTCTCTTGAAAATCCAGACTTTAATGCCGATTTTACCGCTGATGGTGTTGGCTTCGGTGAAACCGTAGTCAATATCGGCGCACAAGGTGTGCAGCGGAACGCGGCCTTCGCGTTTCCACTCGGTGCGGGCGATTTCCGCGCCGCCGAGTCTGCCGGACACCATAATTTTAATACCGAGCGCTTTACCGGACAAGGCCTTTTCAATCGCTTTTTTCATAGCGGCGCCATAGTGAGCGCGCTTTTCAAGTTGCATAGCGATATTCTGGGCTACCAGTTGGGCGTCCGTTTCCGGATTTTTAATTTCAATCACGTTGACGAAAGTTTTGCTACCGGTAAGGGCTTCCAACTCTTTTCTCAACGCTTCAATATCGGCGCCTTTTTTGCCGATTACCACACCCGGGCGGGCAGTGTGAACATTCACACGCAAGAACGCACCGGCTCTTTCAATGCCGACGTAACTGACAGCCGCCATTTTGAATTTGTCGTCAATGATTTTGCGGATATCAAAGTCTTCTTTAATAAGCGCGGGCATATTCTTGGGAGCGAACCATCTGGAACGCCAATCCTGAATATAACCTAATCTAATTGACCGGGGATGAATCTTGTGTCCCATAAATTAGCGACCTCCCTTTTTTTCGTCGGTAACAATGACAGTCAAATGACACATACTTTTCTTATAGGGCATAGCGCGACCCTGCGGGCCGGGCTGTACTCTTTTCAAGTGGCCGCTGGGGCCGAGGTTAGCAAACGCTTCTTTAATGAAGACTTTGCTGAAATCCAGTTTTTTGCCGGCTTTCACTTCCAGGTTAGCAGCAGCGCTGTGTAAAGTTTTGGCCACCAAATCCGAGGTGCGTTTGGCTACGAAAGGAAGAACTTCCTCCGCCGCCTTGACGTTTTTACCGCGGATTTGATCCAGCACCAAGTTTACCTTGCGGCTGCCGAAACGTTGAAATTTAGCTTTTGCACAAGCTTCCATATCAAATCCTCAACTCTTATTTCAGGGCGGTGGAATCTTTCGTCATGCCACCGTGACCTTTGAACAAACGAGTGAAAGAAAATTCACCGAGTTTGTATCCTACCATTCTTTCGGAAACGTAAATGGGAAGAAATTTTCTGCCATTGTGCACCAGAAACGTGTGTCCCACGAATTCCGGCACGATGGTGCAGGCTCTTGCCCACGTCTTGATAGGTTTCTTTTCGTTGGAAGCGTTCATCGCCTGAACTTTTTCCAACAGGTTTAAATCCACGAACGGACCTTTTTTAGTTGATCTTCCCATAATTACTTAGCCTTGTTTTTTCTTCTGTCGCTGACAATCATCCAGCCGAACGCTTTTTTGGTGGAGCGAGTTTTCAGACCGCGGGTCTGCTGGTTCCACGGGGAGCGCGGAATGTTTCCGCCTTTACCGTGCCCACGGCCGCCGCCCATCGGGTGGTCAACCGCGTTCATAGCGCTACCGCGTACGGTAGGTCTTTCGCCGCGATGTCTGTTTCTGCCGGCGTTGCCGATTACGACGTTGCCGTGGTCAATGTTGCCCACTTGGCCGATCGTCGCGCAGCAAGCGCTGGGGACCAAGCGAATTTCACCGGACGGCATTTTGATATGGGCATAGTCCGATTCTTTGGCCATAAGTTGGGCCTGGCTGCCCGCGCTGCGAGCCAACTGGGCGCCTTTGCCAACTTTCAATTCAATCGCGTGGATAAAAGTACCTTCGGGAATATTTTTAAGAGCAAGGCAGTTACCCACTTTAATATCAGCGGCCGGGCCGGACATCAACACATCGCCCACCTGTACGCCGAGCGGATGAAGAATATATCTCTTTTCGCCGTCAGCGTAATTTAAAAGACAAATACGGGCACTTCTGTTCGGATCGTATTCAATAGATACGACTTTGGCCGGAATGCCGTATTTTTCTCTTCTAAAATCAATTTGTCTGTAAGCACGTCTGTGGCCGCCGCCAATGTGGCGAACCATAATCATACCGGTGTTATTTCTGCCGCCGGTTTTGCGCAGACCTTTGGTTAAACTCTTCTCCGGAGTGGTTTTGGTGATATCGGAATAATCCGAAACCGTAATCGTTCTGCGGGAAGGGGTATAAGGTCTAAATGACTTAATAGGCATAGTTAGTAGTTTCTCCTTTCGCTACTTTGAAGCGGCTTCCACCACTTCAATTTTATCGCCTTCTTTCAAGGTAACAAAGGCCTTTTTATAATCAGGTCTTTTCCCTTCAAAGCGACCCATACGGTGGGTTTTGCCCGTTACATTAATGGTGTTGATTTTGGTAACGGTTACATTAAAGATTTTTTCCACCGCGGTTTTGATTTCGCCCTTAGACGCGGTTTTGGCCACTACGAAGCCGTAGCGGTTATGCGTGTCTCTTTCAATAAGACTTTTTTCAGTCAAAAGGGGCTTTTTTAACGTTTCATACGTGCGGGACATTATTTCGTCTCCTTGGCGAAGGTATCGCACAGTTTTTCAACAGCGTCTTTGGTCAAGATGACTTTGGAACTGTTGAGCACCACGTAGGCGTTGATGTCCTGCGTCGGGATATGGGTTAAACCTTCCATATTGCGGCAGGCCAAAGCGGCATTTTCGTCGGCAAAGTTATCAAGCACCAACGGTTTGCGGCCGGCGGCTAATGTTTCCATTACAGCGGCAAAGGCTTTGGTTTTGGGTTCTTTGAAGGTCAAAGAGTCCAAAACTACCAAGTTGCCTTCGGCCAGTTTGGTGGAAAGAGCCATAGCCAAAGCGGTTCTGCGTTTGGCGGCCGGCAAATCCTGACGATAGGAATGCGGGGTAGGCCCAAAAGCGATACCGCCGTGGCGGAACTGCACAGCGCGCAAACTGCCCTGGCGGGCGCGGCCGGTGCCTTTCTGTTTCCACGGTTTTTTGCCGGTTCCGGACACTTCGCTGCGGGTTTTTACATCAGCGGTGCCGCGTCTTTGGTTGGCCAAAAAGGCGGTGATGACTTCGTGCAGGAACGTAGGGTTGGCTTTGACGGCGAACAAACTATCCGGCAGAGCGCAGGTCCCTTTTTCTTTTCCTTTAATATCTAAAACTTTAGTTTCCATGGGTCAAAGTCCTTACTTCTTGTTGGCGGCCTTAGAAGCAGACACTTTATGCTGCTGGGGCGCCACATAGTGTTTTTTGTATTTGGAAGTTTCCAAGACGGAGACGATAGAACCTCTTGCACCCGGCACAGAGCCTTTAAGGAACAAGAGACCGTTTTCGTTATCCACTTTCACAACTTCAATCTTGGCGACGGTATGGGTGGTGGTACCATAGTGGCCAGCCATACGCTGACCGGAGAGCACTTTACCCAAAGAGCGGCGGGAGCCCAAGGAACCCGGAGCGCGGCATCTGTCAGATGCACCGTGGGAATCAGCCTGACCGGCAAAGCCGTGGCGTTTCATCGCACCGGCAAAACCGTGGCCTTTAATTTTCCCCTGGACGTCCACATAGTCGCCGGGTTTAAAAATCTTTTCAAGTGAAATGACTTGACCAATTTCAAAACCATTCACGTCGGCCACACGGCATTCCTTCATATGTTTGACCGGCGCCACATTGGCTTTTTTGAAATAACCGAGTTCAGGTTTGTTAAGTTTGTTTTCTTTCACTTCGCCAAAACCCACGCAAACGGCATTGTAACCGTCTTTATCCTGGGTTCTGACACGTACAACTTTGCACGGACCCGCTTTTACAACGGACACACCGTGAAGGTTGCCTTTTTCATCAAAGAGTTGGGTCATACCCACTTTCTCGCCGATTACGAAACGAAACGTAGCCGGGGCTTCTTTGACAGTTTCTGCTTTGGCCGCTTCAGCAACGGGGGTTGCCTCTTGGGCACCAGCAGCATTTTTGATTTCTTCAGTCATATTCTATCAGGTTTCCTGTTAGTTGCTTTTGATTGCCACATCCACACCGGCCGGCAAGTCTAATTTCATCAACTCGTCAACGGTCTTGGAAGTGGGACTTTTCAGATCAATGAGTCTTTTGTGAATACGCATTTCAAACTGTTCTCTGCTCTTTTTATCGGTATGGGGAGAGCGAAGTACGGTGTACTTCTTAATCCGAACCGGGAGAAGAACAGGACCCGCCACGATGGCGCCCGTTTTTTGTGCAGTTTCCACAATGCGGGAAACCGAGGCGTCCAACATACGGTGATCGTAAGAACGCAATTTAATGCGGATTCTTTCTTGGCTCAATACTTTCGCCTTTTTTTCTGTTTTTTCTACCATTTTTGGTTTTCCTTAAATGTTTTTTACAAAAAAATTATTCGGCAGAAACTCCTCCCCCGGGTCGCTTTCTCCGACGAGCCGGTATGGAATTTCCTGCCTTTCGTCCAATTCAGTACATTTTATTATACCAAATTAGTGGGCTTTTGCGCTATACAAATACTCACGTTTTTCACCATTTCGTTTCTTTGTCTAGCGCCTAAAATTCGCTTATATATATTGTATAATATCCGTCTTGTATTGTAAAGACTTTCTCCGTCGGGCTTTACAATACAGCACCCGGCCTGTTTTGGAAGGCCGGGCACATTATAAAGTTTCTGCCTTAAAAAGCCACTGCTTTGGGGGCAATCAATTTGCCCGTGCAAACATTGTTTACACACGCAGTGGTAATGCGGGTGTAGCAGGCTTCGCGCGTACAACCGGCATTAGCGCAGGCCTTTTCAAGTACATTTTGAACCTTGGCGGCCGCCGTTTTATTTACGGCTTCAAAGCCCGCACAAGGGCAGCAGCCTTTTTGAACGGCTACACAATCGGCATCCGTTTGGCAGGTTCTGTCTGCCGCGGCAACGGCTTTGGTTAATTTGGCCGGAGTGGCATTAATCCCCGCACCGGAAGAAGCACAAGCGCCCAATGCGGCGGCGCAGGCTAATACAATTAGAATTTTTTTCACTTATCTCTCCTTATCTGGCAAAATAGTCCTTCATTGGCTTGGGTGTGCCCACACAAGTCCCGTTTTGGCAGGACGTGTTCAGTTCCACATAACACATTTCCAAGGTGCATACGCCATCAGCGCATTCTTTATTCCAACGGGATTTCAATGCTTTGGCGGCCGCTTTATTAACCGCTTCTTTGCCGTGGCACAGGCAGCAACCCTTGTTGACCGAGGTGCAATCCGCATCTACTTGGCACGATTTATCAGCCGACCGCAACGCTTCGGCATAGTTTTTGGCTTTTGGGTTAATGGGCTGGTACCCCTGTTCTGTGGCCGCACAACCTGCCAGCAACAGAACGCTGCCCAAAAAGCCCGCTAATTTAATATTCATACGAGCGACTCCTTATATAATGATTATCTATATTATACCAAACTGGGAGAATACGTTTAAATTTGTTATACTTAAAATGTTGCAGAAATAAAAATTTATCTGTTTTTGGAACCGTGTGAAGAACACGGAGGCATTACGAACGTAATCCAGAGCAAGTCCAAAAACAGCCGATCAAATGCGCAAGGGAAAGGGCCTTATAACCCCTTTTTCTTGGGCTGAATGTTTGCCGCCTTTTTGGCGGCAGACTACGGCTGTTTATACTTGCGGCACTTGCTCTGGCGCAAGATAGGCAGCCGTTTTTTATGAGCCTTTTTTCCAAAAACTGACAAGGAGAAAAGTATGGAAAAAGGTTTTACCTTAATAGAATTGTTAGTAGTCGTGCTGATTATCGGCATTTTATCAGCCGTCGCCCTGCCGCAATACACCAAAGCCGTAGAAAAAGCCCGTGCAACCGAGGCTCTTTCTATTACCAGTAATATTGTTAATGCTGTGGAAACAACTATTTTAAGTAGTGGTGTTTATGATAGTGCTGTATATGCCGATCCCGAAAACTGGGATATTTCTTTATCTGGTGGCTACTGGAAGGACTCAGGTTGTTGTGGTCCTATGTATGTAACAAAAAATTTCTTCTATCTGACAAGAGACGACTCGACAGGTGTAGCCGCCTACCGGTGTAAAGGAACCTGCACAGGAAACATAAAGGACGAAAGCATTTATGATTTATGGCGTTGTTACCCTTCCGTTGATGGGGAAAATTGTTTGTTATGTTCTTCAGAGACAGAACAAGGAAAAGATATTTGCAAATCTCTCACAAGCCTAGGGGTAGAGTACCGACCTTAATGAAAATAAAACGCTGCAAATGACACCTCTACACCGATAGTTATTTTAAGTCTTTACAAAGGGCAAAATTACCTCGTTTTTTTGCTGTTTGCCCGCTCTTTGTTCCGTTTATAAAAAGCGTTCACGGCGGACAAGAAATTTTATTGGTTGAGCAAAGCGAGTTATAAAATTTCCCGTTGCGAACTGCTTTTTATGGAGCCCGAGCGGCGAGTTTTTTGTTCCTTTTTGACGGCACAAAAAGTAAGAGGTATTTATAAATTAATCTCCCTTAAAACAATAACTGTCCCCCGGCTATACCGGGTTACTTTGTACCAACAAAAAAGGAGGGCCGAAAATTCGGTCCCCCTTTTTGCACATTAAGCAGTAAAACTACTCAATAATTTTGGTTACAACACCGGCGCCTACCGTATGGCCACCTTCGCG
>NZ_JAJWTS010000028.1:0-11374 GCF_021632165.1 Candidatus Avelusimicrobium fimicolum | reverse complement strand
ATATATACTATTAAAAGCCGGAGCAAATTTATATAATAAACTATCTTTAAAGAAAGGGGAATTGTATGAAGAAAGGTTTTACGTTAATTGAATTGTTGATTGTAATGGTAATTGTAGGCGTGTTGGTAACGGTCAGTCTGCCCAAATACCGCGCATCTATGGAGCGCGGCCGCGCAACGGAAGGGATTAACAATGTCCGTGCAATTAGCGACGCGGTAAATGCCAAATATGTAATGAACGAAAATTCGTATTCCCTTGCGGGTTTGACGGATTCCAACGGAAATGTAACCGGGGTGGATATGACTAAGAGCGTTAATTTTTCAACACCTAAGATGACTCTTTCCGACAGCAAGGTAACTGTTACCACTACGCGTACGGGCAGTTATACGCTTACGGCGACTAACCAAAACGGTGAACTTATAAGCATTGAGTGCACGGGGGATGCGGAAACCTGCCAAAATATAGGTATGGAGAAAAATTCCTCCGGCAAATATGTATTGCCTTTGTAAGCGGCCCTTTTGTAAAAAAACTTGTAAAAAACCCGCCAGCCGGCGGGTTTTTTTGTCTAATTCAAGCGGTTTTGGCGCAAGGCTTCAAAAAGCACAATCGCCGCCGACGAGGAAAGATTGAGCGAACGGACGGGGCCTGTCATAGGTATTGTAAACAGACGGGTTCGGTAGCGTTCGTAAAATTCCTTGGGCAGTCCGCACGATTCAGCGCCAAAGATAAGGAACGCATCGGGTGGGAAAATGGCATCCCAATAAGATTTTTGACCCTTCGTGGAAAGAAAAAACATTTTTTCCTCTGCTGGTTTTTCGGCTTCCAAAAAAGCATCCCACGTTTCGTAACGGCGGTAATCCAAATTGGGCCAATAGTCCAGGCCCGAGCGGCGGATTTCCTTAGATGCAATTTTAAAGCCGAGTTTGCCCACTAAGTGCAGGCGCGTATTGGTGGCTACGCACGAACGGCCAATGTTGCCCGTATTAAAGGGAATTTCGGGGTTTACAAGTACAATATTTAGCATAATTTTTATTGTGTCATTGCCGGCGTGGACCGGCAATCCAGTTTGTTTATAAAGAAAAATACAAATCTTTCCATAGTGGGTTATCTTTCTCAATTAGTTGTGTTTTCCAAGCGCGTGTCCATTGCTTGATTTCTTTTTCTCTGGCAAGTGCTAATCGTATATCCGTAAATAATTCATAGTGTACAAGCAAGTGCACATTATATTTTTTAGTAAAGCCTTCTACAATATTATTTTTATGTTCCCAAATACGGCGTAATAAATTATTGGTTACTCCTGTGTACAGAGTTCCATTGCGTTTACTGGCTAAAATATATACCGCATAAGTGGACATAACTTATAAAAGACCTGGATTGCCGGTCCACGCCGGCAATGACAGATTAATTAGACGAGCACTATAAAAAACGGCCGGAAAAGTCCGGCCGTTTTTATAAGAATAACCTTATTCTTCCCAACGAATAAAGAGCGGCGTTAATACGCTGGGGATATTCGTGTTATAAGGTAATACACGCAAGGCATAGTCCTGGCGGCCGCTGTTAAGCGGGGACATAGATACTTCATAAGTGTAAGCGTCTCCGTCTTTGCCGGTGCAGGTCATATCAATAGCATCTTCCTTGACAATGTCGCCCAGGGTTCCGCGTTGGCCCAAGTAAAGTTCTACTTGTATGTCTTCCGGAGCCAGTCCGCCCAAGACCACGCGGGCTTTAAAGTTGACCTTATCACCCATTAAAATAGCACTTTCGGGTTGCGGGGTGATATCGGTTACTCCCACGCGGTACCAGTTGTCCGCAATTTTACTGCGCCAGGCGGCTACGGCTTCGGCTTTGCCGGGCTCATTTAAAATAAGGCTGTAATTGTTGGCGGGCACATAGAAGCGTTCGTAATATTCCTTTACCATACGGTTTGTGTTGAAGAAGGGGGCAATGTGCTTGACCGATTCCTTCATCAGCGACACCCACGGCAAGGAATAAGCGGAGCCGACTTCTTTGGCATAGTAAGCGGGGGCAATATCCTGCTCAATTAAATTATAGAGCGATTCAGATTCCACCGTGTCGCGTTCTTCGTCGGATTTGTACGTTTCCGGTCCGCCGATAGACCAGCCGAAATCGCACGGCCCCACTTCGTCCCACCAGCCGTCTAAAATAGACAGTGCAAGTGCGCCGTTTAAGGCGGCTTTCATACCGCTCGTGCCGCTGGCTTCCATCGGGCGAATCGGGTTGTTGAGCCATACGTCCACGCCCTGTACCATATAGCGGGCGACGTTCATATTGTAGTCCTCCACAAAAACGATTTTGCCTTTAAAGCGAGGGTCGTTTTGTGTCAGGCCGACAATCAGTTTGATAAATTCTTTACCGGCCGTATCCGCCGGGTGCGCTTTACCCGCAAAAACGAATTGGACGGGGCGCTGCGGATTGTTGATGATTTTATCCAAGCGGTTCAAATCTTTAAACAGCAAGGTCGCGCGTTTGTAGGTGGCAAAACGGCGGGCGAAGCCAATGGTCAGCACGTCGGGGCGCAAAACGCTGGAAGCCTTTTTAACGGTCATCACGTCAAAGCCTTGGCGGGTAAGTTGGCGTTTTAAACGGCCGCGCACCATATCAATCAGTTTGTTTTTGCGTGCGGTATGCACGTCCCACAACTCGCCGTCGGGGATATTGGTTATATTTTCCCAGGCTTGCGTGTCGGAAGGATCTACTTCGCCGGTTTGGTTGTTGCCGAATAAATATTTGCGGTACAGTTCGTTGAGTTCGTGCGAAATCCAAGAAGAACTGTGAATACCGTTGGTAATGCTGGTTATCGGTACTTCGCTGATAGGCAATTCGGGCCAGAGGTTGTGCCACATTTCGCGGCTTACTTTACCGTGCAGTTTGGCTACACCGTTGCAGAAGGCGGCCAAGCGCAGGGCAACTACCGTCATACAATAAGTAGCAGAGTTGGCCTTTTCTTTACCTAAGGCTAAAAATTCTTCCCAAGAAATACCCATTTCTTTGGCATAGAAGTCCATATATTTGCGCACGAGGGCGGGGTCAAAGTGTTCGTTTCCCGCAATAACCGGTGTGTGGGTGGTAAATACGGAGGAAGCCCATACAATTTCGCGCGCTTGGGCAAACGTCAGGTTCTTTTCGCGCATAATGTCAATAATGCGTTGGAAAAGCAGGAACGCGCTGTGCCCCTCGTTAATGTGATAAACGGTCGGTTTAATGCCCATAGCATCTAATGCTTTCACACCGCCGATACCAAGGACCACTTCTTGGCGGATACGGTTTTCGCGGTCGCCGCCGTAGAGTTTTTCGGTAATGGCGCGCTGTGCGGGGGTATTTTCCTGCAAGTTGGTATCTAACAAATAAAGAGAGGTGCGCCCCACAGGTACGCGCCAGATGCAGGCTTTAATGTTTTCGCTTCCCAATTGGATATCTACGGTAATGTCTTTGCCGTCTTTGGTTACGCGTTCTACCGGCATATGAGCCCAGTCGTTATCCGGATATTCTTCGTTCTGCCACCCTTCACGGTTTAGTACCTGCTGTACATAGCCTTGTTTGTAGAACAAACCCACGCCGATAATTGGCATACCCAGGTCGCTGGCGGATTTCATATGGTCGCCCGCAAGCATACCGAGCCCGCCGGAGTAAATCGGTAAACCTTCGCCGATACCGTATTCCATAGAAAAATAGGCTGTTAACAGGTTGCCGTTTTCGTGGCGGTGTTGCTGGTACCAGGTGTTTGGATTATTTTTATAGTTGTAGTAAGAAGTTTTGACGGCATTTAAATTATCTAAAAACGCCTGGTCTTTGCTTAATTCTTCAAAGCGTTTCTGAGGTACGCAGCCCAAAAACCATTTCGGGTTGCGTTTGGCGGTAATCCACAGTTTTGCATCTACCTGTACAAAAAGTAAGATGGCGCGCCAATTCCAGGTAAACCACATATCATTGGCCAACTCTTCCAAAAACTTGATGTTTTCGGGTAAGTTGGGCTGCACGTTAAAAGAATGGATTTTCATTACGTTCTCCCCTTGTTATTTCAATATACAGAAATTATATAAAATTAAGGTACAAAAAGGCCGCCTTTCCAAACGGATTGGCGGCCCTGTTAAAACAAGTGATGTTTACAGCACTACATTTAAGATGATAAAGCAGGCAATCATCAAGGCTGCGCCCAAACCTACGGCGTGTTTGGCCCACTCTTTGCTCTTAATGCCCAACTTGGAAGCGCAGATAATGTTGGGAATATTGCCCGGGATGAGCATCCCGCCCGAGATAATCAAACTCATCAGCAAAAACGTAAGCGTGCGAGTGCTGATTTCCGGTGTTACCTCAATAGCGGCCAAGGTGGCGTTGTCCAACACGGCGGAAAGGGAGTTAATCCAATAAAGCCAACTGGCTGATAAGTGCGAAATGGTCTGCATCGCAAGCGGTTTTAAACCGTCGCCCAAAAACACTAACGCCATTACGAACAAATATACTTTGGCCGCGCGGACCACAATGCTTTTAATGGTGTGGCCGTCGCCCTCATTGTTTTCGGCGGCTTTGGGCCCGGGAGCCTTTTGAATAACGTCTGCGCGAATAGAACTGGCCATACCGGCCATTAACAGTACCCCGCCAAAAACATACCAGCCCAAGTGTTCCAGCAGGAACCAAAAATCGGCAAAATGCGGCGCGCCTTTTAATTTGGAAAGCACTACCGTTCCCAACGGCTCGCCAATGGAGGTAAGCACTGCACCCATACCGATAGCAAAGCACGAAAATACCACCAGGCGCGTGCGGCCCTTGCGTTCCAAGGGGAGCATTACGGTAACTTCCGCCAAGATAAGCGCCGCGATAATAGCGGTAATAATGCTGGACGTAAGCCCAAGTAAAAAGACGATTAAAAACAACGTCCAGCGCAGACCGATGGTTTTAACGGCCTTGTGTGTCAGTTTTTGCAAATGCACATTGAATTTGCGGAAAAGTAAACCCGCAATTAAAACGGCTAATGTGATTTTGATTGGGTCTTCCAGCGCAGTCAAAACCAGATGTCCGCTCCACATTTTGGAAACGGAAACCGCAATAATTCCGCACAGGAACAAAAAAGCTTCCAAGTTTTCTTCCACTTTGTGTACGGTAAGCGGCAAAAAGAGAACGATTGCGATTAATAGCGACAGTAACGTCGTCTGCCATACGGCTAATTCCATAACAGCCCCCTGTAAAGGTAAGATAAAATTATTATATAAAAAAAGCGGAATATTCGGGGAGTGCTTACGCACCGGGAAAAAATATGATAAAATTAATTTAAAGGTCCCGTTCGTCTAGCGGTCCAGGACGCCGCCCTCTCAAGGCGGAGATCACGAGTTCGAATCTCGTACGGGACGTTTTCTCCTTTTAAACCCCGCATCCGGCGGGGTTTTTTATGCCGTCCCTAGGCCTAGCCTAAAATGCTAAAATATAACTAATCGTCCGTTTTATTATATTCAAGGAGTCTTTTACTATGGAAATCGGTATCGTCGGTCTGCCTAACGTAGGCAAATCTACCCTTTTTAATGCGCTGACCTGCGCCGGAGCGGAAGCGAGCAACTATCCGTTCTGCACCATTGAGCCAAACGTGGGCATTGTGCCTATACCGGATAAACGGTTGGATAAGTTGTTTGAAATGTTTAATCCTCCTAAAAAAACCGCCGCTTTTATTAAATTTGTGGATATTGCCGGTATCGTAAAGGGCGCGAGCCAAGGCGAAGGGCTAGGCAATAAATTTTTAGCCAACATCCGCGAAGTGGACGCCATTATACACGTGGTGCGTTTGTTTGAAGATGAAAACGTAACCCACGTGATGAACTCGGTGGACCCCTTGCGCGACATTGAGGTAATTAATACGGAATTAATGCTTGCCGATTTGGAAACGGCCACCAAGGTATGCGACCGTCTGGGATCCAATGCCAAAAGCGGCAAAAAAGATGCCGTAGCCGCCTGGGAACGGATGAAGGAAATCAAGGCCGCTCTGGAAAACGGCAAACCGGTCAGTTCCCTGCAATTAGAGCCGGAAGAACTGAAAGATTATCAATTTTTAACCGCCAAACCAGTGCTGTATGTGGGCAACAATTCGGAAAAGCGCAATGTGGAAAATGCCGAAAAGGTAGCCAAATACGCCAAAGAAAACGGAGCGGGCTTTTTGGAGTTGTCTGTTAAATTTGAGGCGGATATCGCTGAATTTAGCGAGGAGGAAAAACACGCCTTTTTGGCCGAAACGGGTAACGATTATACAGGCTTGGAAAAAGTGGTTCGCGAGGGGATGAAACTCTTGAACCTTTGCACCTATTTTACCGCTGGGAGCGAAGTGGAAGTGCGCAGTTGGCTAATTCCCGTAGGGTGTACGGCTCCGCAAGCGGCGGGCAAAATCCACAGCGATTTTGAAAAAGGCTTTATCCGCGCTGATGTTTACACTTTTGACGATTTAGCCAAGTTTGGCAGCGAAAAAGCCCTGCGCGAACACGGTTTAATCCGCTCCGAAGGGAAAGACTATATTGTAAAGGACGGCGATGTCTGCCTGTTTAAAATCAATGCCTAATATTTCGTGCAAACATTTCGGTAAATGTGGCGGATGCGCCCTTTTGAACTTGTCCTACGGGGAGCAAGTAGCCAAAAAACAGGCCAAACTGCAAGAAACCTTAAAAGAATTTTGGCAAGGGGAAATCCCGGTAACCGTAACGGACGAACCGGTCAATTTCCGCAACAAGGTGGAACTTGGTTTCTGCCACCAGGTTAAATGGCGCGACGATTACGATAAAAAGGACCCCGCCAATAAAACCCGCCCGCTGGAATTTGAAAGCGCGCTCGGTTTTAAATTAAAGGGCCGTTGGGACAGAGCGGTGGATATAGAGGAGTGTTATTTGTTTAACGACAAACTAATTCCTCTTTTGAACGCTATCCGCGCCTGGGCAAAAGCCGAAAATTTGGAATATTACGACCAACGCAAGCATACGGGAATTTTGCGCCACTTAATGGTTCGCGAGGGTAAAAACACCGGGGAAGAAATCGTTGTGCTGTTTGTAACGGACGATTTTAACGAAAAAACTTTTGTGCAAACGGTGGAGTCCGTTTTGCCCAATGCTAATATTATGGCCGCCGTCAATAACGGGCTGGCCGATACCGCCGCGCCCGAATCCCTGCGCGTATTAAAAGGAAAAGATTTTATTTTAGAGCGCATTTTTTTAACCAACGAAAAAGGGCAAAAAGAGCGCGAAATAGTGTTTAAACTTTCGCCCCAATCTTTTTTTCAAACCAATACCAAAACCGCGCAAAAGATGTATTCCCGCGTGCGTGGGGTGGTTAAAAAACTCGCGCCGAAACGCATTTACGATTTGTACGGCGGGGCGGGCAGTTTTTCGCTGTCGTGCGCTGATTTGTGCGAAAAAAGTATTTGCGTGGAAAGCGTAGCCCCTGCCGTATATAATGGGATTGAAAATGCCAAAATTAACGGGGTTTCCAATGTGCAATTCTTCTGCTCCAAGGTGGAAGATTTTGTCAAGGAACAACCCCTTGAACGTAAAGAGGCCCTTATTATTTTGGACCCGCCCCGGGGCGGGATGCATCCCAAGGCGGCCAAGGCGGTGGCAGAATCGGGCGTGGAAAATGTACTCTACATTTCCTGTAATCCGGTTACGCTGGCAAGCGATTTGAAAATTCTTACCCAGCACTACGAAATTTTGCACGTAGAAGCCTTTGACTTTTTCCCGCACAGCGAGCATATTGAAACCTTCGTGCAAATGAAATTAAGGGGATAAATTATGGCAAACAAATACTTACAGGCGGCAGAACAGGTTTTAGAAAAAAATTCTAGAATGTTGTCTGTTGGCGAAATCTGGGAGCAGATTCAAAAGGAAAAAATTCCTCTTGAATCTGATGGTAAAACTCCCTGGGCTTCATTGGGTGCCAGTTTATATACGAATGCTAAAAAGAATGACGGCAAGTTTTTTTCGCAAGGAAATCGCCCCAAAGTTTTTGGCCTTAAAGTAAAAAAGTATAGTTCTGCTGTAATATTACCCCAATCAAATTCCCAATCTATAGTTCCCAAAGATAACGAAAGAGTTTTACATCCATTATTGTCCGTATTTGTACATTCTAATGGACATTTTGAAGCATATACTAAAACAATTTATCACGAGAAATCCAATAGAGAAAAAGCAGGTTTAAATAAATGGATTCATCCAGATATTGTTGGGGTTTATTTCCCCTTTAATGGATATAAGAAAGAAACACTTGAATTGTTGGAAATACTACAATCCAATACTTATAAGTTATTCTCTTTTGAAATGAAATGGGAATTGCTGGCAGATAATTATAAAGAATATTATTTTCAGGCGGTTTCTAATTCTTCTTGGGCTCACGAAGGATATTTGGTTGCACCCAAAATTGATATGGATATTATTCCCGATTTAGAGCGCTTGGGAAATGCTTTCGGTATCGGTATTATTAAGTTAGATGTAATTCACCCGCAAGAAAGCGAACTTCTCGTTCCCGCCAGAACTCGTAGTATAATAGATTCTGATACTTTGGATATGTTGGTTGAAAAGAATGATGATTTTAAAATTTTTGTTGATAGAGTTTTAAAAAATAAAAAAACGAACGAAGTAACAGAAAGCAATTACGATAAAATCCTCTCGGATGAGGATTTATCTAGATATATCACAGAACATAACAAAATTTTTCAAGAAAAAGGTCTTATCTAAAAAGGACTATTTTTAATATGCCCATGACTTTGGAAGAATCATTAAAATCTTTAAACCCCCAACAGTTGGAGGCCGTCAATTATGATGCCGGACCTTGCCTGATTGTGGCCGGTGCCGGGACGGGCAAGACCAAAACCCTAACCACCAAAATCGCGAAATTAATTGCGGACGGCTATCACCCGGCCCGTATTTTGGCGGTAACATTTACCAATAAGGCCGCGCAGGAAATGCGCGAGCGCGTGGATTCATTGGCGCCGGGGGCGGGGAAAAAGGTTTGGATTCACACCTTCCACTCGTTTGGCGTGCGTATTTTGCGTCAGAACGCACAAGCACTCGGTCTGTCGCGCGATTTTGCTATTTACGACGATTCCGACCAAAAGAAAGTAGTCAGCCTGATTTTGGAGCAAATGGGTATCAAAGACCCTAAAAAGGAAATCAGCCAAATTGTCGGTTTGATTTCCCGCGCCAAAGACGATATGGTTTCGCCTGAAACAATGATGCAAAGCGCAACAGCCAGCGGGCTGGATTTTAAAATCCGCGCCGCCGAAGTCTATCGCCGCTACGAACAGAAACTTAAAGAAGCGGGCGCGTTAGATTTTGGCGATTTGCTTGTAAAGACAGTTGTTCTATTGCGCGACCACGAGGATATCCGCTCCTATTACCAAGAATTTTTTGAATATATTTTAGTGGACGAGTATCAGGATACAAACCATACCCAGTACCTAATTACCAAAATGCTGGCTGCCAAACGCCGTAAATTGTGCGTGGTGGGGGACCCCGACCAAAGCATTTATTCTTGGCGCGGAGCCAATATCCGCAACATCTTGGAATTTGAAAAAGATTTCCAAGATGTAAAAACTATTACCTTGGAGCAGAATTACCGCTCTACCAAAGTTATTTTGGAAGCCTCCAACCGTTTGATTACCAAAAATAAAAAACGCAAGGAAAAAAATCTTTTTACCGATAAATCACAAGGCGACCCAATTGAGGTGCGCGAACTTTTAACGGAGGGCGATGAAGCACGTTGGGTCAGCCAAAATATTAAAGCCTTGGTGGATGAGGGCGCCAGTTTGAAGGAGGTGGCTGTTTTTTACCGCACCAATGCACAGAGCCGCAGTTTTGAAGACTCCTTCCGCCGTTATCAAATTCCGTACCGCTTGGTGGGGACGGTCCGCTTCTACGACCGTAAGGAAATTAAAGACATTATGTGCTATGCGCGCATTTTGATTAATCCCGCCGATAACGTAAGTCTTTTGCGCATTATCAATACGCCTGCCCGCGGGCTCGGCAAGGTAGCGCAGGACCGTTTTATGGCATACGCGGAAGAAAATCACCTTTCGTTGTATGATGCCTTAAAAAACGCGGCCTATGTGCCGGGCGTTAGTGCAATGGCCTTAAAAGCCGCGTTGCGTCTGGTCCAACTGTTTGAAAATTGGCGCGGGGATATGCTTTTGACGGACCCGGCGGATATCTTTCACAAAATTTTAGTGGAATCCGGCTATATGGATGCCGTAAAAGCCGAAATGGAAAAGGACCCCGAAGCCGAATCCCGCTTGCAAAACTTGGACGCGCTTATCAACGCCGTAAAAGAATACGAGGAGCGCTGCCACAAGGGCGAAAAAGAGCCGTCTGTATCGGACTTTTTGCAGGAAATTTCCCTCTTATCCGGCGAAGATGATTCCAACGCGGGTGAAGGCGGCGCCGTAACCCTGATGACCGTTCACCTGGCAAAGGGGTTGGAATTTAACAATGTGTTTGTAACCGGCTTGGAAGAAAACCTGTTTCCCATTTGCAAGGATAATGAGGACGAATTGGAAGAAGAACGCCGCTTGTGTTATGTGGCAATGACGCGTGCGCGCGAAAAACTCTTTTTAACGTATGCCCAATCTCGCCGCAAATTTGGACAACGGCAGGATAATTTGCCTTCCCGCTTTTTGTTTGAAAGCGGACTTTTAGATGAGAGTGAAGTGCGCGAAAGCACACAACCCCGCTATACGGATTATCACTCTAAATACGGTTTGTACGGCGCGGGTGCGGGCGGTTCCTATTCCGGCGGCAATTACGGCGGGGGATATTCCCGCGGGCGCAATAATTTTGGCGGCAATAACCGTTACCAAAATTTTGAAGGCTATGCCAGCAAGAGCCGTTTCCAAAAACGCTATGACGAGGACGGCTACGAAATAGAAGATAACGATTTGGATTACGAGTCATCTTCTTATAATTCTACGCCCGGTTTTGGTTCGCTCTATTCCCGCCCGATGCCTGCTCCGGCGGCGGAGCCGCGGCAGTTTCCTAAGGGGCGTGCGTATCCGTTCCCGACGGCCGGCCAACAGGCGGTTTCTAAACCGGCAGAACCGGCTCCTAAAAATGCGGACGGTGTGGCTGTGGGCGGACTTGTCAAACACGGGGTATTCGGGCAAGGAAAAATTGTCCAAGTGGCAGGCTCCGGCGACAGTGCCAAAATTACTGTCCTTTTTGGCAATGGGGTACGGCGTACCTTTATGCTGAAATTTGCCCCGCTTGAATTATTGTAAAAGCGTAGTTTTAATAGGAAAAGCCGCAAGGGTGTATTGCCCTTGCGGCTTTTTCGTTGTTTATGTTAAAAGGGTTGTTTTATTTTTTTTTTTTGTTAAAATTTTGAAAATTAAGGCCGGATA
>NZ_JAJWTS010000027.1:0-11673 GCF_021632165.1 Candidatus Avelusimicrobium fimicolum | reverse complement strand
TGCCGTTTCCTTGCATTAGCCCATCTGTGCCTTTTTTAATATTATAAAAATTATCGTAATATGCTATAATGCAGTAAACTAACAGGAGGAATTTATGGCAGAAAAACTATATGCAAAAGAGCAAGAAAATGGCAGTTTAATTGTCGGTACTGGTACAGATGTGAACTTTTACAAATCTATCGGTATGGAATTAATGTCGGTGGAAAAAGGTTGGGACGGGGCGTATTATAAAGAGGGCCAAACCCCTAAAAAACCGCGTGCTATCATTATTGAAGAAGAATTGAACGAACAGCAGAATATCCTTTCTTCTACTGACTGGTACGCTATTAGATACGCGGATAGTGGTGTAGAAATCCCCGCGAACATAAAGGCGAAACGCCAAGCGGCCAGAGAAAAAATAGACGAACTCCGCGCAGAAGCCGAACAATTAAAAACGGAAGCGAAATAATATAATAATTTAATTAAAAGCCCCTTTATACATAGGGGCTTTTTGCTTTGTAGTGTGATGTAATGTGTAATGTATTTTAGGTATTGATTTTTTGGGGAAAAATATATATAATTAATATATTTTAGAAACCAAAACAACGGAGCCAAAAATGCCGGAAGAACTTTATAAATTCGTGGGGACATTGGTGGTATCCGTATTAGGTGCGTGGATAACCTTGCACAGGCGGCTTGAAAACATTTCAGCGCGTATGAAAAGTGCCGAGGACGAAATTAAGGAAATAAAGAAACAGCACAACGAGGACACGCGAGAGTGGGACAAGAAACACGAGCGGTATGAAAACCTATTGCAAGAACTCCGGGCGCAACACGCGGCAACTTCGGCGGATATGCGTAACCTGATTGTGAATATGGCTGAAATGCGGAGCGACATAAAAACTTTATTAACGAAGGTAAAATGAACACTATGGCCGATATTGATATTAACCCTATAAAGATTTTTAAAGGCGACGACACAGATTTTAACGGTGGTAAATGGCTAACAATTAACCTTACTACCGATTTAGATTTAACAGGTTTTATCGGTGTATTTACGCTTGATAAATTTAAAGTAACCAAGAGCGCGGCGAGCAAGAGCATTGACCTTGTAATCCCGCGCTCCTTTACTTCCAAAATGGCGGTTGGGGAGTATGCCGGGGTCTTTCAGTTAATTGATACTAACGGCAGATACTTAACAGTAACAAACACTATCCCTTTCCAAGTAACGCAAGAGGTTTTCACACCGCAAGGCGACGAAATCAATTTGCAAGTGCCGGAAAACTATCCTGTGGAGATTTTCCTCTCTATCAGTGGTGGCGCGGTTGATTACGATAAGTTAGCAAATCTGCCCACATTTAACGGGAAAGAGTGGAAAGGCCCACTTACCTTTGCAAGTGAAAATATCGCGCCTAAAAGCGAATTGGACGCATTAGCGGGCAAGGTAAACACTAATAAGAACGATATTGACGGACTTGGCGACCAGATACACGAAGTAGAAGCCAAAATTCCACAGGACGCGAGCGACAGTAACCAATTAGTAGATAAAGCATCTATGACTTCGGCTATTGCCGCGGTGCAAAAGGGTATTGATGATAACGCGGGCGATATTACGGCCCTGCAAGCAGATTTAGCGGGTAAGCAAGATAAAGGCGATTACGCGACAAAAGCATTTGTTACAAACGCGGTAAAATCGGTTAGTGGCGGTGCCGGGATAACAACGGATGACGGAATTAAAGGCGATTACTGTTCTACCTATGGTATTTTAGCCGCGCCCAATGGCGTATTGACGGCAAACGGTATGAAACTAACCCTTAAAGCGGGATTAGTGTTACAATGTGCCGGACAGGAAGCAAAAACGACTATTTCAGGCGATACCGTCCACGAGGTAGAGAGCACACAAGATTTTGATTTTTTCTATGCTGACGGGGCTTTTTACGAAGCGACGCAGGTAGTTTATAGCCGGACAGAGCCGGAGGACGGCGCAACGGGGATTTTGGCTTGGTGGAACCCTGATGTTAAAAAATGGAAATTTAAGTCCAACGCGGCCGGAAATGTTTGGGCAACTGCGGATAAAGCCGCACGCTTGGCACATATCCACACAGACGGAACGAGCATTACACGCATTGACTATATTGGCACGCGCGTTTTGGACGAGGGCCGCTTATTGCAGGGCCTTAAAAAGACGGTGGCCGATTTAGCAACTGGTGCGGATAGTGCGGCTATTATTGCCAAAGTAAACGAGATTTTGGCGGCTTTAAGAGAAGCGGGAGTTTTATCGTAACCATTTAGCGGGCAACTGCTAAAACCCCCAATGGACCCCACGGGAGCCTATCTTCCCCGGTAGGCTCCCTCAAAAGAGCAAACGAGCAGACGAGCGAAGGAGCGCAAAATGAAACTGGCCTTTTCAGTTGTAATGGAAGAATTAAAAAAAGAGGAAGGTTTCCGGGCGAAAGTTTACAAATGCACCGCGGGGAAAAATACTATCGGTTTTGGGCGAAATTTAGATGACAACGGGATAACCTATGAGGAAGCCGAATATCTGTTAAAGAACGATATTAAATTGGTTGATACCTGGTTAAATGACAATGTACCGATATATGCGAACTTAACCCCGGAGCGGCAATTTGTATTAATTGATATGTGCTTTAATCTGGGGTTTGTTGGGGTTTTAAAATTTAGAAAGATGTTTGAAGCGATAAAGGCCGGGGACTTTGCAAAAGCGGCGGCAGAAATGTTAAATTCTAAATGGGCGGCACAGGTAGGGCCGCGGGCTAGAAAGTTAGCCAGAATAATGGAAACAGGGGAAATGGGGTAATGTGGTATGGAAAAAATGCAAACCAAAATGAACAATACGGACCAAGTTTTAAATAAAGCGTTGGCTTTTTATGGGCGGCGCGAACAAGAAATCAAAGTTTGCGAGGAGTTAGGGGAGTTACAACAGGCGGTTTTTAAATCATTAAAAGGCACGCCTAGCAAAGCGAATTTGACAGAAGAAATAGCAGATGTCCTTATTACTATTGAGTACCTAAAAAAGATACACAATATCAAAGACGAGGATATAGAGTTTTTGAAAAATGGGAAAATTATCCGGCTAATGGAAAAGATAAAGGCTGACGAGTACAACCTCTATCCCGAGCCGGAGTATTAAACTAAATAAAGGAGCGAACAATATGGAAGCAGTAATCAATTATGTATTTATGACCCTTTCGGGTTTGGCTGACAAATATGCGTGGTTATCCTATACGCTAATGGCTATCGGTGGCCTGTATGTGTTTTTGACGGCTATCCGCGCATTTTTGAGCAAAATTGTGCGCCTTACTCCTACGGGCAAAGACGATAAAATCGTTGATGCGGTTTATGCGTTTTTGGATAAATACGCCTATGGTTTCGGTAAGTTGGCTGATTATTACGAAAAGAAAGCCGACGAAAAAGCCGACAAGGTCCAAGGCAAGTAAGTTATGAATACCGCGCTGATATTGGCCGCTTTTCTGTTTGGTGCTATCGTGGTCGTTTGGGTGGTGGCGCGAAAGGCGGCCCGCGCGGAAAAGGAGTTAGAAAATGCCAAAAAGCAACTTAAAGAACAGCAGACAGCGAGCAATATTTTGGGTAAGTTCATTAATCTTTCTAGTGCTGAACTCCTTGACCGGGTGCGCGGGAAACGTGAAAAAGCCCTTAAACGGCGTTTGCGTGATACGGATAGACTGGACCGATGAAAGCCTAGACCAATTAAATGACCGCAATAAAGTGGCGGTTTTAACTTATGATACCTATTGCGGGAATTTGGCGGGCGAGTCCGGCGAGGAATAGTAAAAATGAGCGAACAGGAAAGAGTGCAAAAGACGGCAGAATTAGCCGCGCTTAAAGAACAGTCCAAAGATGTACACGGTACGAAGTGCGAAGTTTACAGCCGCGTTTGTGGCTATTTAAGGCCGACGAGCAGTTGGAATAAGGGAAAGCAAGAAGAATTTTCCATGCGTAAAAAGTTTAAATGTAGTTGCAAATAACAGTCTGTGTATTGGGAGGTTTAGCCTAACTGGTTTTGTCGGTTTCCCAGGCTCCCTAAAATAAACCGATACTTTCAAAGTCTGTCTGTGCGTAAAACAAGTGCGACAGCAAGCCGCCTGCGAGGGTGGCTTTTTTGACGGTATGCCGCCCCGCCTTTTATCTAACCTAATCTAGTCCAAAACAATTACAATAAAATAACCCTTAATAACTCTTTATTTTCCTTTTTTTGTTTTTTATAATTTATTTACAAAGGGAAAAAGTATAATTTTTATACAATTTTAATTCTCTTTGAAAAAGGAGCGAAAATGAAAAAAGAATATACGTTTGGAAATCAAACTGTGGAAATGGACCCGAAAGACCCGGTGTTTGTGTTGGGTGTGTTATATGGTTTGCGGCACGCCAGGGAGATGTTGGAAATCCATAAAGTTGAACAGGGCGAAAAGCCGAACCCGTTGGCGGTATTGGTTAATGACTTCCTGGACGACCTGAACAATAAATTGGAAACCGGGGAACAGGTTATTGCCAAACACCAGATGGTGCCGGACTTGTCGGCGAGTATTGAAGTCTTTAAGAAAATTTTAAAGATTAGCCGGAAAGACTTACCCGCTATCTTTGATAAAATGTTAGTCAGTTTGTTTAACGGAGGAAAATCACAAGATGCCGATAAAAATGAAAATAAGTGAGTTTGTAGCCAAGTACGGCGACGAACTGGGCGTAAACTATTGCGCCATACATAACCTAATTAAAACAGGGAAATTAAAAGACGGGGTGCATTACCGCCGCTCTTATCGTGGGGTTTATGAAAAGTTTACAGTAATCCCCGCGCCGTTGTATAAGTTTTTAAAAGAGGGGAAAAGATGAACTATACTTTTGGAGCGCAAAAAATGGAGTATAACTCCAAAGCCCGGGCGAACACAAAGACCTGTGAAAGCCCCAAATATTTAGAGGGCAAGAAAAAGGCCATTGAGTTAATTGATAAAACAGAGTACGGACTTACGGAAGCGGACTTTTGGATTTTGAAAACTTACAGCGAAAAGGCCGTAACCTATGCGGGATTAATCATTAGCCATAACGGATGCCTTAAAATCAATGATAAACTGACCGCTGACGCAAAGTTTGTGCCGTCCTGTGTGTCTTGGGTGCGTAACGGCGCGGGAGACCTTGTATTGCAGTATTTGAACGACAAACAGGGGCTTTTGGAGTTCGGGGAAGCCAGTATCAAAAACTGCACGAACGCATATCCTTTCGCTATGGTTTTAAAAAGATTACAAGACCGCGTGATTTTGAAAAACTCCAAAATTGCTTTTTCTGGTATTATGTCCGAGGTGGAAAGTGAAGAATTTAAACGCACGGAAAGCCCAGAACGCGAGGAGCGGGCAAAGGCGGCTAACCTTATTACAGAGGAGCAAATCGCAGAATTGGAAGCGTTGGGGTGCGATTTAAAACGGGTGGCGGCGGCGTACAAAGTAACCGACATCCGCGAAATGACAGCGGCACAGGCCGAGAGAGCCATTGACAGAAAAAAGGGAGCATTGAACAAATGATTAACGAAAACGAAAGCAAGAGAACGCAATGCGGGGCGGGGGTGGAATTTAACCCGGAACATCACGAGTACAAAAAGAACGGGGTTATTATCCCGCCCGTAACGACAATTATCCGTCAGGTTTTTGGGTACAAGTATGGCGCGGTAAGCCCGGAAGTTTTGGAGCGGGCACGCGCGAAAGGAACAGAGGTACACTTGGAAGCCGAGGAGTATCATAAGTACGGCACTATCGGTATCAGCGACGAGTTTTTCGCGTTAAAGAAAGAATTTGACCGCTTACCGAAACCGTTGGCGGTGGAAGATTACCTGTATGCCGAAACACCGAGCGGTGCTTTTTGTGGGACGTGTGATTTATTTTACGGAAGCGGCCGCCTGTGCGATTACAAGACCAGTAAGGTATTAGATACTAAAACGACTACTATCCAGTTAAATATGTATCGGTACGCCTATCAAAAAGCGGGCTACGATGTAAGCAACTTGGAAGCGTGGCACGTTGTGGGAAATGTTTTAAAGCGCGTACAGTTGCCCATTTTGCCGGATAGTTACATTGAGGGTATCGTAGATTATTACTACTCTGGTAAAACGGCAGACGAAGCCCTGGAAGCCTTAAAAGAGTCCAACCAAGTAAAGCGCGGCCGTCCGGCGAAACGGGAGCAAGACTTTGCAAGAGCGGCCAAACAATTAGCCGCCATTGACGAAAAAATGGAGTTGTTACAGGCAAAAAAGGACTTGATTTTGCAGAACATCAAAGAATTTATGGCCTTAAAGAATATAGACAAAG
This sequence comes from Candidatus Avelusimicrobium fimicolum, assembly GCF_021632165.1. Lineage (NCBI taxonomy): Bacteria > Pseudomonadati > Elusimicrobiota > Elusimicrobia > Elusimicrobiales > Elusimicrobiaceae > Candidatus Avelusimicrobium > Candidatus Avelusimicrobium fimicolum. The sequence goes on along the minus strand of NZ_JAJWTS010000027.1, from coordinate 5,362 downwards.
CGGCCACAGATTTGGCAGACTTTACCTATATCCCGGAAGCGACCCGCACATCTTTTGACAGCGCGAAGTTTAAAAAGGACCGCCCGGATGTTTATGGGTTGTACTTAAAGACTAGCACGACCAAAGCGCAGGTGCGCGTAAAATTTAAAACGAACGAGGAACAAGGAGCCTAGTTAATTATGAGCGATAAAATGTTAGTGAAAGATATTGTAGCAGGTAAGAAATTTTTAAACAAAGCCGGGGAAGAAAAGACCCAATGGGTAAACGTAGGTATTATTATGATTAACCGCCAAGACGGCAAAATGACGGTAAAATTTAATGCTTGGGTAAACCCTATGGCTTTTGCGAACGACAAAGGGGAAGTATGGTTTAATGTCTTTGACAAGAAGGACAAAGAAAGCAAAGAAGGCAAGACCGCCGCAGATGACGAGCCTGGCCCGGACGCTCCCCAACCGGGAACCGCGAAAACCGCGAAAGCCGCGGAAATGGACGACACCATAACCGCAATTAGCGAGGGCGACGAACAATGGCTCAAAGAGAACGCGGAGCCTGATGTAGAACTTCCTTTTTAAAGGGAAACTGGAAAAAGTCTATGCCTATAAAAAAAGAGCGTATTCAAAGTGATGTTTACAGCATAGACGGGTTAAAGGCCCTGTTCCGGGAGAGTGCGGGCTTATTAAACGACAACCGACAACGGGGCCTTAATATCCTGGTAACTGTAAAGTCCAAAGAAAAGAGCCATCCGCAATTAAAGTATCTATTCGGGGTGGTTTATCCGGCGATACAACGGCGGTGGCAAGAGGACGGAAACGACCACAGCATTGATTATATAGATTTATTCTTTAAGGATAAATTCTTGTGCGAGTACCGCGACGGGCGCAAATGTATCTTGCTGAAACGAAACACCACGCAGTTGCAGATGATGAACTATATTGAGCAAGTTCGCCAATGGAGCCTAGACGAACTGGGTCTATACATAGAGCCGGCCCCGATAGTGGTTTAATACTAATACAAAAGGGTTATTGCAAAATAACCCTTTATTATATATTGCTAAAACGCAATTTTTTTGTATAATAAAATTATGAGGAGCGGGGAAACCCCCGGAGGATAAACAAAATGCAAATGAAAAGATACAGACGATTAGATTTTTCTCAATTAAGCCCGGAAGGCAAAATGCGCCGGGTAAAAGAAATGGCCCGCGAGGTCTTGGGCACGATTTGGGCCGGGGCCAAGATGTTAGCGATTTTCGCCTGCGGGTGGCTCTTTGTGTGTGCGTGGTTAAGCATTGAACTGTGAACGGAGGAGGATATGATAAACTGGAAAAAATTTCCCGATGAAAAGCCGTCCAAAATGGGTAAATACTTGGTTTATAGTTCGGATGACTATATGCCCGGGATGATGATAAAAACGCGCGTATGGGGCGGTTTTGGTTGGGAGTACGGGGATAAATATATAACTCATTGGGCGGAATATCCTAACACACCGGAGGCTTAAATGAATAAAGAAACTTTGTTTAATGGAATACCCGAAAGAACAGAAACTGATAGCGATGTTGTGGCACTTTGGGAGGATAAACATAAATGAAAATAAGACAAGCAAAGAAGATTATTAAAAAATCTACTCCTATACTGTTAGAATATAAGGGGCGTCCACTTGGTTTTATAACAAGGGCGCATTATACCAAACTTCAACTTGATAAGGCTACACAAGTTACAGATAAGCCCTATAAAAGAAAAGAAAAAGTTATTAGAGAAAAAATGACTGAATACATAAAAGAGTATTTAGTAACTCATTGTTTAGGAGAATAATATGCCAAAAAAAGTTTTAATGCAGGGCGGGCCAATAAACCCAAACGATAAAGTATATATGGTTTTACCCTAGGGAATTTATAATTTTTTAACAGGCAAAAAAAATAAAACAAAGAAGGGGGGGGATTAAATGAAAGAGTTTGATATTACTTTTGACTGGGACGACCCAGAGGGAACAGACCAAGTTTTTGAAGTTCGGGCGGTTGGGAGATATAGGCCGCCTGTGGGTGCGCCGAGGGCAACCAATGAGCGTACTTTTTTAACGGCCCCGGAGCCTGGGGAAATGGAAATAGACTTTGTAACCATTGACGGGCAAAAGATACCGGGGTTGGACCCTGAAAAATTTGAGGGGCTAGTTTGGCAGGAGTTAGGATATTGATATTATTTGAACTTTGGGAGCGACATATGAAACCACCAGTAAAATCAGCAAGAGCCGCAAAATCCGCGAAATCCGCAAAAGCGAAAGGCAAGAAAGTTTTAAAACGCACAGAAACGCGCAAAACCGCGCCAAAACGCGCAGAAAACAAACCGCGGGTAAACTTATACCCACTTGGCACAAAAACGCAACGCAGGGCGATTGTGGAAGCCTTACTGAACCGGGAAAGTATGACCGGGCGCGAAATGCAAGCGCAATTAGGCATTATGTGCTACACAAAGCGTATCAGCGAGATTAACGATTTGACACAATTAACCAATGTGGGTATCATTAAGTCCTGGAAAAAAGTACACACGCGGTGGGGTAACGGATTTACGCGCGTGGCTGAATACCACCTTGTGAAAATCTAATTAAAACCCCCTTGACAACAAGGGGGAAAAAGATGTAACCTGTAAATAGAAATAAAAACGCCGAGGCAAGCGGCGGTTAATTACCAAACAGAATACATAATAAAAAATTTTGTGTATGTTCCATTTGGGAACGAAGCCCCGGACTGTTTGGTAAACTTGCCAATGTTTACGAATAAAAAACCCGGGGCTTTTTATTTTATTTTTTGTTAAGAGGTGGAAATATGCGATATATGTTTAACATAGCATTGGCTAAAAAATATGGATTAGACGAAGCGGTTTTTTTAGAAAACCTAATTTTTTGGGTTATCAGAAATAGGGCCAATGGAAAAAATTTTTTTGATGGGCGCACCTGGACTTATAACTCTGTGCGTGCTTTTAAGGAATTGTTTTCTTTTTGGAGTACACAGCAGTTGCGGCGTGTTTTGGATAGTTTATTGAAGCAAGGGGTAATTGTTAAGGGAAACTATAACCAAAATCCGTACGACAGAACTTTATGGTATGCGTTGGCTGATGAAGATACATTTATTAAAGAATACGGACAAATTGACTTGCCAAAGCCAACAAATGGAGTTGCTGGGGTCAGCGAACCTATACCAGATATAAAACCAGATATAAAACCAGATAATAAAATACTTACTAGCAAGCCCGAAACGGCCCCGGCTTGCGGTGTTCCTTTTTTGGAAAAAGAAAAAGATACCGGGGGGTGGGTCAAAAACATACCGGGGGGTGGTCAAATTACTGCGGACAAAGCCGCAGAGCCGGAGCAAGAGAATAAACCGAAACCAAAAAAACTTAATAAGTTGCAGGAATTTTCTAATGCTGTAATTGACCAGTTTGAAAATTTGGAAAACAAAGACCAAATCGCGGTATGGTTTAAACGGAATTGTCGTTGTTTGACCGACATTTTGCGATTTTGCGGTGGGGATATCCAGACGGCTGTTGAAACGATACGCGTTTGCGTTGAGCGGTTGGAAAAGGCAGGCCTTACAGGCGGGTATGAAGCCGTTTGCCGCAACCTGCCGGAATACTACCAAGCGGCAAAAAAACGCTTAAACGGAGGGGCGTATGCAAAGTAAAGCGCAACAACAAGCAGATGCTAACAATGGCAAAAAAACAACTTGGTTGCAACCTTTGCCAAACAGTTGTAAAAAGTGTTGGAACAAGGTAAAGGGCGCAAAAGAGGAAGAACCAGAAACAGAAAAAACGGAAACGGCTCCTAGATATCGTGGAATTTATGTATCAATTCCTGTAAAGTTGATAGAGTTAAACGGAAAAATATCATTTTTAGGCTATCGGGCACAATGTCCTATTTGCAAAAATATATATTGGTACCCAAATGCCGGATGTTTATATCGGTTAGACAAAGAGAAACCAGATTGTGATGTCTTTAAATGGGATATTGTTCGTCGTAACTGGTTAGATGTTAGTGCTTTACAAGATGCTGTTTATTATAACCCGCAGACGCGGTATTTTGAAGCCGCTAAATTGCCAAAATTTAGAAAAAAATAAAGAGAGGAAGCAAAAAATGTTAAAAGTAAAAATCATTAGTGGAACTGTGGACCCGTTGTACGATATTTCCAATGCCGCGCGTATGTGTACCAATACACAGGACAAGAACGATATCCGGACGCGAGAAAGTTTCGTCCGGGCGAGAATTAGAAACGGCGAGGAAAACCTGTTAGAACACGCATACGTCCAGTTGGAAATCTCCGGCATTTCCCGCTCCTGTCTGCAACAGTTAGTAAGACACCGCTTTCACGTTGTTTATTCTGTGCAAAGCCAAAGATATGTGGACCAAAGTAATGCTGAATTTGTGGTTCCTCTGTCCTTGCGGGGGACGACTATGGAAAGCCAGTTTTTGGCCTTTTGCGGCGTGGCTCTTGATAACTACAAAAAACTGTTAGAACGCGGGGTAAAAAAAGAGGACGCGCGGTATCTGTTACCGGAAGCGACCTGCACCAAGGCAATTATTACCTACAATTTCCGTGGTTTGCGCCATTTAATCCGTATGCGTGCCTGTCCCAAAGCCCAATGGGAAATACGCAACTTGGCCCAAGAAATCCTCCGCGTTGTGGCTGATAAATACGGCACAGATTTTTTTGCCGAGGGATTAGAAGTTTCTAATACGGCTAATACAAAAGGGTTATTATAAAATAACCCTATTACCTATTGCTAAAATCAAAAATTTTGCTATAATATAAGTATAAGGAACGAAGAAGAATTGAAGTGAATTGAAGTAAAGCAGTACGGCTGATGTTTATGCCCGCCCCGAATTGAGCGCGAGCGACACAAACGGGGCTAGATGTTATAAGAAGATATTGTAAAGTATGTTCTGTTGAACCCCGGGGCTTAATTCCCTAGGCCCTGGGGTATTTCGGAGGGGAAAATGAGCAAAAAAATTTATTACAAAGGATTTGATAAAAATTTTCAATGCCGTGGATTTCAATACGAAATCGGAAAAAGTTATACACACAACGGGGAAGTTGAACCTTGTGAAAGCGGCTTTCACGCCTGCGAATATCCTTTATCTGTATTTTATTATTACGCTCCGGCGAATAGCCGATTTGCCAAAGTTGAAGCGAGCGGGAAAATCGTTCCAGCCGAGTACAAAATTGCCTGTGAAAAGTTAAAAATAAAAGCCGAAATTTCGCTTAACGCTATGATTGCGGCGGCAGTTAAGTTTACTCTTTCCAAAATTAAAAAGAGTAAGGTTGCGACGAACACGGGCGACCAAAGCGCCGCGACGAACACGGGCAATTACAGCGCCG